>JBDLKB010000192.1:0-3340 GCA_039714055.1 Chloroflexota bacterium | reverse complement strand
TGCTACTTTGCATCTTGTCACTAACATCTCTGAATAGGAATGAGGTCAGGTTGCTACGAGGCGCCTAGTCGTCTATAATTTGACCGAGTCCTTACACAACAAATGATAGAGAACGAAACACGTCAAGACGACCTGCCTAGCGGGTCCTCCGCGCTGCGCGAGATAATCGAGACCGTCCTTTTGGCACTGATCATCTTTTGGGCCATCAATTCGGTTACAGGCCGCTTCAAGATCGACGGCAGCAGCATGGAGCCCAATCTCCACAACGGTCAATACATCATCATCAACAAGGTTACCTACCAACTGCACGATCCTTATCGCGGTGACGTGGTTGTTTTCCAATACCCCAACGACCCCAATCGCGACTTTATCAAAAGGGTCATTGGAGTACCGGGTGACGAGGTGCGCATCAGCGACGGCATCGTATATGTCAACGGCAAGGCTGTCGATGAACCCTATATCACTGAACCAGGCAACTATTCTGGTTCCTGGACCCTGGGAACCAGCGAGTATTTTGTGCTGGGCGACAATAGACACAATTCAAGCGATTCCCACTCCTGGGGACCGCTTCCAGGCAATAACATAATCGGTAAAGCTGCTGCTGTCTATTGGCCAATCGACGACCTGGGCTTGGTACCGCACTATGGTGAGCTAAGCGGCAATACAGCCACGGCTTCGTCTATCTTGGGCGACTGAGTCGCCACCGACAGCACAACTGATATTATATGTGCATCAGCTTGCGCTAATTAGCGAATATCGGAGACAGTTGAATGAATCTTTGGCATGATCTACCACCAGGACCGGATGTTCCTAACACCATCTATGTGATCGTCGAGATTCCCAAGGGATCACGCAACAAGTACGAGTACCACAAGACCGCGGGTGTGATAAAGCTCGATCGGGTGCTGTATTCCTCGCTCATGTACCCCGGTGACTATGGGCTGATCCCTCGGACCTACTATGAGGATGGTGATCCGCTCGATGTACTGGTGATGAACAACGAGTCCACCTTCCCTGGTTGTGTAATCGAAGCAAGGCCTATCGGTATCTTCCGCATGATGGACAGAGGTTTGCCTGACGACAAGATCCTCGCTGTCCCCAGTACCGATCCATTGTTCGATGGCTACAAGGACATATCCGACATCCCACCCCACTACCTTAAAGAGGTGCAGCATTTCTTTGAAGTGTACAAGGACCTGGAAGCTTCGAGAACCGAAGCCATAGGCTGGGAGGATGCCGATGTCGCCAGGGCACAGATCGAGCACGCCGTTGACCTTTACCATCGTCAATTCCAACCACCAAAACTTTAGCTCTCAATATGGTGCCAACTGGAGAAAAACCAGGCAATTTGATTCTAGTAGTCGATGATGATCGCATCATCGTCGAAGTACTGCGCCAATCCCTCTCCCTTACCGGCTATCGGGTTGAAGCGGCCTATGACGGGGAGGAAGGTCTCGAAGCAGCCCGCGTCCTGAATCCCGACATCATCCTTCTTGATGTGATGATGCCTAAAATTGACGGCTACACTGTCTGCAAGGAACTGAAAAAGGATCCCGACACCCAACGTATTCCCATTATCATCCTAACCGCTCTGGCAGACCGGGATGACAAGCTAAGGGCGCTAGAATCAGGGGCAGATGAGTTCATCCGCAAGCCCCCTGACAGACAAGAGCTGCTGATCCGCATCCGTACCCTGCTTCGCTCGCGCCGTTTGCAAACTCAGGTCGAGATGGGTCTGTTAGAGGTGAACGAACTCAGGCAGCAGCGAGACCAGCTTATCGAGATGTTGGTACACGACATGCGCGGCCCTATGAGCTCCGTCATTGGTGGGCTGGAACTGATGCAGCGGAAACAAGATTCGTTGAGTCGAGATGAATTAGATGGACTTACCACCAGCGCTATTTTTTCCAGCCAGAGAGTGGTGAACATGCTGGAGACGCTTCTCGACTTTGTACGCTTGGAGAAAGGTGAACTAGCCATTAACCTGCAACCCTGGTCGATTGACCAGTTGCTTCAAGACACAGTCATGTCCATCAAGCCTCTGCTTGAACTCGACCAGATAGAAATCCAACTGTCTATAGATCAAAATGGCACTCTGGCTCTGGTGGATGGCGATCTGCTGGTTCGAGTGATTAGCAATCTCTTGTTCAATGCCATTCGCTTCTCGCCGCCCAAGAGCAAGATCCGGCTGTGGACTCAAGCGAAGGACAAGTGGATGGTGATCAGTGTTCTCGACCATGGACCGGGCATTCCCCCAGAGCACCGGCTTACTGTTTTTGAAAAGTACACCCAATTGGGTGTGGGCAGCAGGCAGAGCGGTGTGGGACTTGGGTTAGCCTTTTGCAGGATGGCAATTGAGGCAATGCGAGGTAAAATATGGGTGGCTGAGCCACCCCGTAAGGGTACGCTCTTCAGGGTTGCGCTGCAATTAGCTCAACCGCTTTCATAACCTAATAATCGTCCATCATAGAGAGGAGGAAGCGATGAAATTCCCATACAGTGGTGGGGTGATCGCTGCGGACATTTATTTCGGAGGACATCGGGTGTCATGCAAGATCCCAGTTCCTACTACGGGCCTGTATTCGTTGTTGATGGATCCACTGTCTTCAATGTTGGAAGTCACCGACGCTTACATTTCAAGAGTGCGTGATCTGGGCAATATCCTGGATAACTATGATCGCGCTGCGCTCAAGAAGGACAACATTATGTTTGTGATCCTGGCACGGCGCGATGATGGCGCTTTGCCTCGCGGCGCGGGATCATACCTGCGCACAATTGACCATACAGTGCATCTTACCACGCCGCATTTTGAGATTAGCGGCATAGTTGAAACCGAAGCCAAGGTATCACCATCCGACGTGGTACTGAAAGCTCCCGGGAGATACCTCCCGGTATTCAATGCCAAAGCCGTTCTTCACCGCGCACCTGAGACCGCAATCGAAGGCAAGGTCTTTTTGGTTAATCGCGACTTGATCGAGATGTTCACCATCCTGCCTACTAGTTCATAGGGTCATAAGTTGGAGTCATCATGCCCAAGATACTCATAGTAGAAGACGATGAACAGATGCTGCAGATGCTTACCCTCATGGTCAATCGTACCGGTCATGAGTCAATGGCAGCAGATTCGGGAAAAACAGCACTAGAGTTGGTGGAAAAGGAGACGCCCGACCTTGCCATCATAGATGTGATGATGCCGGAAATGAACGGCCTTGAAGTATGCCAGAAGCTTCGCGCCCGACCTCAGACAGTGGAACTCCCTATTCTGATCCTTACCGCTCGCTCGCAGCAAGCAGATCGCGATGCCGCGATGCAAGCCGGTGCGGATGATTACCTTACCAAG
>JBDLKB010000191.1:0-3398 GCA_039714055.1 Chloroflexota bacterium | reverse complement strand
ATAAAGTTCTTCTTTCGTATCTCTGTGCGATCGATACCCAGCTCTGGTGCGGCGATATCCAACATGCGTTCAGCAACGAATATCCCTTGGGGACGACCTGCGCCTCGGACTGGGGTTACAATCATCTTGTTGGTGTAAGCAACTCGAACTTCAGAGTGAATGTTGGCAATATCATAGCCGCTCATGGCATGACTCTGAGTATTAAGAGGTACAGTCATACCATAGGGATCATAAGCACCTGTGTCATGTATAAACACATCTTTAATTCCCAAGATACGACCTTCGCTATCGAGTGCCATTTCAACATCATGCACCTGACCGCGTTCTTGAGTGGTAGCTATAAAGTTCTCCTGGCGATCCTCGATCCACTTGATCGGTTTGCCCAACTTCATTGAAGCCCAAGGAATCACTACCTCGTTGGCGAGGAACATCATGATCTTGGGTCCAAATCCTCCACCAACAAAGGGTGCAATGACACGGACTTGATGCTGGGACAGGTTGAACATTGCGGCAAGTCCGTTGCGGACAGGAATCGGCGCCTGTGTAGTGTCCCACACGGTCAGGTGTTGGCTGCGCTCATCCCAATGTGCCACCAGACCGCGGTTCTCCATTGCGGCAGCAGCACCACGGTCGATGTCGAATCGACGACTGATAACTAGATCAGCCTGCTTACGCGCTTTGGCATAATCACCCTTGTGCTGCACCAGGTGAGCACAGAGGTTGGTTCCTATTTCCTCGTGAATGAGTGGAGAGCCCTCTTCAAGCGCTTTCTCCATGTCCACGACTGGTTCCAGTGGATCATAGTCAACCCAGATCAACTCGGCGGCGTCCTCAGCGATATACCTGTCTGTGGCGATTACTACTGCCAAGGGTTCTCCCACGTACCTAACCTTGTCTTTAGCCATAGGCACTTGGGTTCGTTGGTTAAAGACCACGTTTTCAACCGAGTGCGGCGCAGGCACTAGTAAGGGTCCAGGCTTCCAAAGATCTCCCAGATCCTCGGCAGTATACACAGCGACGACACCATCTACCTCTTTGGCTGCGGTAACATCTATGTTGCGGATCGACGCGTGCGCGAATGCGCTGCGTAGAAAGACAGCGTGCAGCATACCCGGGATATCTACATCGCCAACGAACAATGCTCTTCCAGTCAGCAAGCGAGCATCTTCATTCCTGGTGATGCCACGTCCAAGAAATTTCTTTGTATTGTCCGTACTCATCATTTCGAGCGCTCCGCTGCCAACTTGACTGAATCAACGATCTTTTGGTATCCAGTGCAACGACAAAGATTTCCTGCCAAAGCGTCTCTAATTTCATCTTCGTCAGGATCAGGATTTTCGTCCAGGAATGGGATTACACTCATTAGAACTCCGGGAGTGCAAAAGCCACACTGTAATCCATGTTTCTCATGAAATGCTTCTTGAACTGGATGAAGATCGTCTTCAGTGCCTAAACCTTCAACTGTGGTGACCTCCCGCCCATCAGCCTGCACAGCAAACATCAGACAGGAGCGAACAGGCTCCCCATCCAAGTGTATGGTACAAGCACCGCAAACTCCGTGTTCGCAACCGACATGAGTGCCGGTTAAGCCAGCGACATTGCGAATAAAGTCACTCAAGAGCAACCGCGGTTCGACTGAAGCAGTAAAGGGGGAACCATTTAACGATATGGTTATCTGGTGTTTCTCTTTCATCTTCTCACCTATCTGCCGTTGGATTTGGCTCGATCAAATGCGGTGGACAACACCCGACCAGAGATGACACGCGCCAAGTGACGGCGGTAATCTGCAGTAGCGTGAATATCTTCGCTAGGGTCGATATCTTTAGCAGCGGTACTGGCAGCCACCTCTTCAATCAGTTCTTTTGTAGGCTTTTGCCCTACTAAGGTGGATACCACCTGACTCGCTAACATGGGATAATCTGTCACGCTGAAGAACACCAATCGTGCTTGCTGGCAGATTCCGGCGCTATCCAACTCCACAAACGCAGCCGCTCCTGCCATAGCAAAATCATGATGCCTTCGAGACACTTCCTGAATTGACCACCCACTGTTGGGTTTAAGACTCGGTATTTCGATCCTGGTCAATAGTTCATCCGGCTGGATGGCAGTAGTGAATAATGCCTGGTAGTAGTCCTCTGCATTGACCCATCGAGATCTAGTCTTGTTCTGAAGCTCAAGTTTGGCTCCCAATGCTAGAGCAACAGCAGGAAGCTCAGCGGAAGGATCAGCATGAGCAAGACTGCCGCCCATTGTTCCTCTGGTGCGAATCTGGGGATAGGCAACCTTGGGCAATGCCTCAGTTATCAGCGGTGCATACTCTGCAATTCCAGAATCCAACTCAAGCGTGCGCATCCGGGTCATCGATCCGATCGTCACCTTGCTGCTTGTGGCACTGAAATCGAATAGTTTATCAATGCGATTGAGATCGATGATGACTGAAGGCTGGGCAAGCCGGAAGTTCATTACTGGGACAAGACTCTGACCTCCAGCAAGAGGTTTGGCATCGTAGCCATATTGAGAAATCAATGACAGCGCTTCATCCAACGTGGTGGGCGCATAGTAGTCAAATGGTGCTGGTTTCATTCAATACTCCTGGTGGAAAGCGCTTGATAGTGAGTAGCAATCGAATCAATCGCCCTCCTTGAAGGCAACAAATCTACCCCACATCGACGCTATTTCCATACCTTTCTGTAGATAACATCCGATGTAGTAGCGACCGCTCTCAGCTTCGGCAATGTCCTTTCCCAGATTCTCAGCATGGACAATCTTGTTGGGGAACAGATTCAAGTGGGTATCCTGATAGTATTTGTCCAAGGGGAACATCTCATCCCAGTCTTTACCAAAGTCGTTGATCAGCTTTTCATTGGCTTCAGCAAAAGTCTTGGGATGCCAAAGGCGCTGAATAGTGTTCATGGGGTGATCCTGACTCACAGCGTCAATACCGAGCCATTTGATCTTTTTGTCGATACACCATTGCGAGAAATCTGGAGAAGGTCCCGGGTGTTTGATCATGTAGCGGAATTCGTCTGACTCGGGGCTTACCCAGCCGTATTTATAGAATCCAGTTTTGATGATGAGGATATCTCCCTCACGTACCTCAACGACGGATTCGATCATCTCTGGGGTGTATACGCTGGAATTACTTACCAAGTGTGAGATATCTGCGATCACTCCCGGTCCAACCCACTCATCAAGCGGCACTTGGCCAATGGTTCGCCCGGTAGGATAAAAATGGACCTCTCCGTCCATATGAGTGCCAAGATGGATGCTGGCATTGCATATGGAGCCATTTCTTCCCATACCGAAATGTTGTCCTCCCACACGTTTAGTGTAGGTAACAGTCAGCGGTACATAGTTCGCCCATTGAGGAGTTTGCACACTAAAGGGAATGGTCAAGT
>JBDLKB010000190.1:0-3436 GCA_039714055.1 Chloroflexota bacterium | reverse complement strand
TCTCCACCCAGTCCTGCTCTACCTGGGTGTCATTGTTGAGAAGGATCAGAATATCGCCATCTGACTCGCGCAGTCCTATGTTGCAGGCGCCAGTAAAGCCCAGATTCGAATCAAGTCTTATTACATGCACCCAGGGAAACTGGTCAGCGATAAGTTGGATGGAACCATCAGTGGACGCGTTATCGACGACCACAACTTCCGTATTGCTGTAGGTCTGGTTCTGGAGAGAGTCGAGGCAATCCGGAAGATGTTCGTAACCGTTCCAGTTTGGGATGATGACAGATACAAGTGATTCAGTCATCAGTAGTTAGATATTCTGACAACGCATTTTGCCAATGCCGCAGACGAATTCCAAGCGCTGCCGCAGCATTGTTTTCCAAAGGGGCGAATTCAGGAGGAGTAGAAGCGCGGGACCATTGAGCACGAAGAATGCGCTCTATGGGCACATCCCCATTGCCAGTCAGTTCCAGGATTTGGCGCGCAAACTGATAGCGCGAAGTGGCTCCCTCGTTAACTAGATGATACACACCATATCGACCTGTGCCAGATAGACTAATGATAGCTTCTGCCAGGTCCTCAACATAAGTTGGGTTTGCAACCTCGTCAGTTACGACCCTAAGCGGACCACCCTCATCTGCACCTCTCATGATGGCGTGGATGAAATTGCGTCCCCCACGCGCGTATAGCCAGGCGGTGCGGACAATATAGAAACGGTTGGAAAGGTGACTGACAATCCACTCTGCCGCTGCCTTTGTCTTCCCATAGGGATTTATAGGGTCAGGCGCATCAAACTCATGATATGCCCTTTCATCGTTCCCGGAAAACACTTCGTTGGTGCTTATGTGAACTATAGACGCTCCAGCCACATTTGCGGCAATAGCGACATTCTGGGCGCCCAAGACGTTGACCCGATAGGCCAAGTCGGGCTGCTCAGCGCAACCGTCAACATTGGTCATTGCTGCACAGTGAACCACTAGATCAGGTTCTGCGGAGACTATTTCTTGGGTGATAATATCCTGATCGGTGATGTCAACCTCAGGGAGGTCGCTTCCCAACACATCCGCTGAGTCAGACCACTGACGTGTCAGCGCTACCCCGAGCTGTCCTTTGTTCCCAGTGATATATACTCGCACTTGTTTTCTCCTGAGAGCTATGATTATACTTCATAGCAAATAACACGCGTAGCGAACGACCGACGGCTATGCTACAATTTCCCTATGCTTTTTGATGTCTTTACCCTTTTCCCCTCGATGTTTCATGGGATGCTTGATGAAAGCATCCTCAAGCGGGCACGTGAAGCACAGCTTATCCAGGTTGAACTGCACGACATACGTTCCTATACCCAAGACAAGCACCATGTGTGTGATGACACCCCATACGGCGGCGGAGGAGGAATGGTATTGAAACCAGAACCGATCTTTCGCTCGGTTGAATCTGTTTTGGGAACACCAATCCCCTGCCCGGTGATCTTGTTGACCCCACAAGGCAGGTTGTTCACCCAAGATGTAGCTCGTGAATTGGTGCGGCACGAGCATCTGGCGCTGCTCTGTGGACGATATGAAGGAGTTGACGAACGAGTACGTCAAAACCTAGTAACAGATGAAATCTCTGTAGGTGACTATGTCTTGACCGGCGGTGAACTGGGCGCTATGGTGATCATTGATGCAGTGGCGCGTTTGATCCCCGGCGTTCTTGGAGCGCGATGGGCAGCTGATGATGACTCGCACGCCACAGGCTTACTTGAAGGACCTCATTACACAAGGCCTGGCTCGTTCCGTGGTTGGGATGTTCCCACAGTGTTGCAATCAGGTGATCACGCGAAAATTGAAAAATGGCGTCGTGAACAATCGCTGCTTCGTACATTTCACCGCAGACCGGAATTATTGGAAGATGCCCCTCTTTCAGAAAGCGATATAGCTTTCCTTGAAAGTGTTGGTTGGAAAGGTGAAACAGACTGAAAAGCGTCTGGTCCCTCAGCTAAGAAGGAGAAGAAGATGTTAGAACGACCGTTTGGACAAACAGGATATAGCTTCCCCATACTGAGCTTTGGCGGGCAGCGCATTGTTGACGAGCACAATTGCACTGAGGACGAGGCAATAGAGATCGTCAACACTGCGATTGACAGAGGAATCAAGTATTTCGATACCGCTTGGATCTACTCTGAAGGACAAGCAGAGACGAGAATGGGAAAGGTGGTCAAGCACCGGCGGGACGAAATGTGGATCGCCACCAAGACCTGGGACACATCACGCGATGGCGCCCGGCGCCAGCTTGAGCAGAGTCTTACCCGCTTGCATACCGATCACGTCAACGAATGGCGTCTTCACAATGTATGGGATTACGAACGACTCGATTCCTTTATGGGAAAAGACGGCGCACTTGAAGCAGCGATAAGAGCACGAGATGAAGGGCTGGTACGCCATATCAGCATCAGTGGTCACACTGATCCGCAGATATTGGTTGAAGCTATCCGACGTTTTCCCTTTGACAGTGCCTTGATCGCTGTCTCTGCATTGGACCATTTCATCCTTAGTTTTGCGGAGGAATTCCTTCCACTGGCAAACGCCCGCGGGATGTCAACCATTGGAATGAAGGTGTTGGGATTTGGCAGTCTGACCCACGATGTAGAGCGTGCCCTGCGCTACGCCTTGGCTCTGCCACTCAGTACCGTTATTGTGGGCATGGAGAGCATGGCGCAATTGGAGCAGAATCTACAAATTGCAGAAGATTTCCAACCCATGAGTGACGAGGAACGTTTGGCATTCTTCTCGGATATCATGCCCCTGGTACAACCTGAGAAAATGCCCTGGAAAGCAGCAGATTGGTCCAATCCTACCGAGTGGGTGCCGCGAAATAGAGGTCGGGTTTAGTCTAGGTTAGCTTTCTCCACTCAACCGATAGGTTGGAGCGCCAACGAATCCAAATATCGCTGGTTGAATCCAGCTTCGACATCCAGATCAACCTGTATCGCACGCTGGGCAATTGACTCTGCCCTAGCGAACTCATCTGCTTGCAGCATTAGGGCTGCTCCCAGCCCCGCACCATTGGCTGGCGTTTCTACAATGGAGGGATCCACCGCAGGTATCATGCCCAGGTTCAGTATCGCATTGACATCCAGTTGACTGCCAAAAGAACCGGTTAGTATCATCCGGTCCAAATCACTAGGCTCAAGATCGAGGCGCTTCATCAGAGTCAAAGTTGCCGCTGCCATAGCACCTTTTGCCTTTTGGAGCTCACGAACATCCATTTGAGTGAGAAAGATGTTGTCGGAGTCATTTACCGTCAATAGATTGAATCTTCTTGCACCCCGAGAATCCTGGGTGATTGAATTCCCATAGCGTGAATGGTTAGTTGCCATCCTGCCAGAAACATCAATCACATCCTGCTCGCGCAAAACTGATACTAGTTGGATTAAGCCAGCACCAGTCAACCCCAC
>JBDLKB010000189.1:0-3441 GCA_039714055.1 Chloroflexota bacterium | reverse complement strand
CGGACTATCGCTAACTCTCGGTTGCGGTGAGGTAAAACTTTTGGATATGGTTTACGCGTTCTCTGTATTTGACAACCTCGGCACCATGGTCGGTCGCGAGAGAGACCCTGAAGAGCGCGAGTTGGGTCAACGAGAACTAGACCCGGTCTCTATCCTTCATGTTGAAGATAAAGATGGCAATGTCCTGTATCGCTACAGCCAACCAGCAAGACGCGATATTCTCACTTCACAACTCGCATGGCTGATGAACAACATCATGTCCGATAGAGGGTCACGATGTCCCGCATTCGGCTGCCCCAACGCGCTGGAATTGCCAGATGGACGACCAGCGGCAGCAAAGACGGGAACTACAAACAGCTACAAAGACGCTTGGACCATCGGATTCACGCCACAACTGGTCTCCGGAGTTTGGGTGGGGAACAGCAACAACGAGGAAATGGAGAATGTTCCGGGATCTAAAGGCGCCGCTCCCATCTGGAACGCCTTCATGTCTTATGCCCTTCGCAACGAACCGCTGCAAGAGTGGCCTGAGCCGTCGGGAATCAACAGTATGCAGGTATGTGCTACATCAGGCTTGCTCCCCACTGCCTGGTGTCCCACGCGTAATGAGTTTTTCGTTCAAGGTACTGAGCCTACAACTCCTGATACCATCTACCAACCGTACCGAGTCAATAAGGAAACGGGTCGACTAGCTACAGTATATACGCCACCTGAATTGGTTGAGGAGAAGGTATTTACCATTCTACCTCCTGAAGCCACCGATTGGCTGGCGGGATTATCGGAAGAAGAACGCGAACAGTGGCCCCAGCCCCCAGCGGAGTATGACACTATTGTGGGTCCATCACCAGATACTGGTCCACTGGCATTTGTGAATCCCCTACCCTTTGCCTATGTGAGCGGAATCGTAGAACTGGTCGGCATGGTGCAGGTTGACAATCTAGCCTACTATCGGGTTGCATACGGAAGCGGACTCAATCCCGGAGCATGGCAGATGATCGGCTCTGAACACGATGGAACCAAGAATAACGAGGTCCTTGAGATATGGGATACGACAGGACTTGATGGACTGTACACAGTGCAGTTAGCAGCGGTACGACATGATCAATCCTTTGAATCAACTTCTATTCAGGTGACGGTGGATAACCAACCTCCTGAAATTGAGCTAACATTCCCTCTCCCTGAGCAGGAATTCATCTATCCAGACGATGAATGGGTCACAGTGCAGCCACTGGCAATGGATAATGTCTCGCTAGATTATGTCGAGTTCTTTGTGGATGGCGCTGCTGTGGGACGAAGCAGTGTCTCCCCGTTCTCATTCCAGTGGACGATCGGTGGAGCAGTAGGAAGGCATTCGGTGCATGCGGTTGCCTATGATGCTGCAGGCAACAGCACCACCAGTTCATCCATAGTTTTCAACGTGTCCAGGAAGGCAGACTAGTCACTGGTTTACAGTTCCTGACGCCTGAATACTACAATCGTAAGTAGCACTGACAATCCCACCAAAGCTAACGATACCAAGACCGCACCCCACGATTGGAATGCTTCACCTTGGAACATTAAGATAGATGAGTCCACCAACGCACTGGGCAAGTATGGACCAAGTTCGCCAACATATCCCAGAATTCCCAATAGACCCCAAACCGAGAAACCAAGACCTGCAGCTAGGAATTGACTCTTGAGTACTGTGCTGCCGAGAAATGTGTAGCCAGCGGGAACAAGCAAATACAACAGCAGAAGCACAGTCATGATTAGCATATTTGGCAATGAAAGCCAGGTACTGAACAGCAGGCCAGTGTATAAATAACATATCAGAGACGCTACCAGCAAACCGATCAAAGTGACAGCAACCATGATTGTCAGTTTGGCCACGAGAAATACGGCACGATGAACCGGACGAGATAGAAGAAGAACTATGGTTCCTGTCTGTTTTTCTCGTGAGACTATTCCCATAGTGAGAACAATAATAACAATTAGACCAGAGCCGGTGACATTTCGAGCCAGTTGAACCACTGAATCAAAAGGATGGGGTTCAGGGATGATCTCTGCTAGTGCAGCCAACTCAGCCTGGTCAGTTGACGCAAGTTGGATGATCTGCGGCATATATCTAGCAGTAACAGGGGATAAGATTCCGAAAGCTGCCAGAACTACTAACAGAACAAGAACACGATACGTCCGCCAGGATTCGAGCCATTCCTTCCGCAGCAATACCCAGAATATATTCATGCTGCACCATCCGATACTAGGCGAATGAATACATCTTCAAGGCTTGGCTGAGTTACCTCGAATCGTTCTATCTGAAACCCAGACTCTACGAGCCAAGTCAGCAGTCTCGCCCTGGTCTGACCTATCTCAGTTGTTTGGATTCTGATCAGCCTGCCATCTACCTTGGCATCAGTAATCCACATCTGCTTGTTTAGTGAGCGACATACATCACTCAAATGTGCTGCCTGAATATCAAGTTCAATCTCGATCACCGGTTGCGAGAAACGGCTGATCAAGGTCCTGTTATCAGCGTGATCGATCAATTCACCATCGCGTAATACCGCGACCTGGTCACATACCTGTTCGACATCAGCTAGAATATGAGTTGAGAGAATGATGGTGCATTCCTGACGCAATTTAACTATCAGATCCAGCACCTCCCTGCGTCCAACTGGATCGAGTGCAGAGGTCGGTTCATCCAAGATCAGTATTGGTGGTCTGGCTATCAAGGCGTTAGCCAGACCAAGCCGTTGCCTCATTCCTCGCGAGTACCCTTTCACTCGTCTAGTTGCTGCTCCTTCCAATCTCACCGTGTTGAGAACCTCTGATGCACGACCATCAATGGTGGCAGAGTCCAAGTTTGCCAGTTTGCCCGCTAGTTCAAGGTGTTCCTTTCCGGACAACCAGGGATAAAACCGAGGTTCTTCTGGAAGGTATCCATATCGCTCACGAAGGACATGAGAGTTTAGTTCAGTACGAACTCCATCCAGCCAAGCTTCACCGCTTGTGGCCTCTATCATCCCGGTGAGAATCTTGAGTGTGGTTGTCTTTCCGGCGCCGTTTGGACCAAGCAAACCAAACACTACTCCCATGGGAATCTCCAGGTCAAGACCTTTGAGTGCAACGACCTTGCCGTAATTCTTGCCCAGATTGGTACAGGATACTGCCAAGGTCATGTCAATCCTCTTGACCTATAACTAGGTAGGCGACTGGGCCAATGAATCCAACAAACAGAACTAGGAGGGTCCAGGCCCAACGGGGCAGATATTTGATCTTGTCAGATTCTGCACGATACAGCCGCACCAATGCAAAGGCAGCCAGCCCAAATTGAAGCAGTATTATCGGCGTAAGAGCTAGAATGAGATTTGCTGATTCGGGATCATTCATAGACATTTACCAGTGGACAATGGTTGCGTTTGATATATCTGTGATAATAGCGACGAAGAATTCGAGAGTCAA
>JBDLKB010000188.1:0-3474 GCA_039714055.1 Chloroflexota bacterium | reverse complement strand
AATTTTGCCGGGCCACAAGCAGAAAGACCGATGGCAGCAACCATCAGCACTGCAAGTGCTAACATCCAAATTCGTGATTTCATTTCTTCTTCCTCTTCTTAATTGACAATACAATATCTGGAACTCTATTAATCATTTTGGGAAGGCATCACCTCACAAACATTTACACAGTGTAATTAAGCGTCAAAGTATAATAAGTTTCCATCATAAGCGCAAATGACATTCCGCATGTAGCAGCAGTTATACAATTCGAGTCTTGCCATACTCATCAAATGCATCCTGGTTTCTGGCAGCGCAGCAACAAAGAATGCGTCTTTAAATCCCTTACATGATTCTCACAGCCTCTTGGTATAATCCTGCGCCATGGAAAAGAGAATGGTTCGTAAAGTAATAATTGACTTTGATGGAACACTGACAGCTGAGGAGAATCAAGCAGCAGAGCTGCAGCGTAGGTCGCTGAACACTTTGTCACAAATGATGAGTGTACCTCTGGCAGAGCTTGAGCAAGCATATGATGAAACTCGCAAGAATCTGCTTTCACAGCCGCACCGCTATTGGTGGGAAGTTAATGGTCTCATCGCTTCCTATTGCGATGAAGGCGCTTTCATTCTCAACACCACTACCATGCAGAACATGCTGCGCGATAATAAAGGTTATCATCACAAGATTGGAAATGTCTTTGACGATCCTGAATATGATCCGGTCATTGATTGCATCAACTATCTATTCCATCACCACACCGCCGAGATTCCTCCCGAATTCCGCGAAAGTACCAGTGCAACTCTTACCAACTTGATCCGTGATGAACGATTTCTCCCTTTGATTCTGACCAATTCGTTAGGCAACAAGGTCACCAGGCAGTTGTCGCAGCTTGATTTGGAGAGAGAGATCCATGTTCTTGGCGACACTCGGCAATACGACATGGACCCCGAATGGCAAGGACCGCTGCCTATCTATGCCGACGAACCAGTGAAAAAGTGGATTGCTGATGAGCTGCATTCGATAGATCTGCGGCGCAAGGTGTATTATCAAGCTCTTCTTGAGGCACAAAGCGATGGTTCAACCCTGGCTGTAGTGGCAGACACGTTGTCACTCCCCGGCGCGCTGCCCATGCAGATGGGAATCCCGTTCTTCCTGCTAGAGACTTCTTATACTCCGGACTGGAGCATAATGGCAGTCAACAACCATCCCTTTGGATACATGCTCAAAGATCTGACTCAACTACCGGCTAAGCTCAATCGCTTGCCTTGAGCGCGGAGATGTTCGCTGGCTAATGGCTTGCCAACTTGATCATTAATGTTGCGTAGCTCCCACGAGGTAGAGTAAAGTCGAGTCTGACTGAGGTGTATTTATCGATGCCATGTTCCTTCTCGCGGCTGACATGGTTAATCTGGGGAAGGCAAAGCACTGAGCGTCGATCCTTTGAAAGGTATGCCTTCTCCAGGATTCGTGCCTTGAGATCATTTATCTTGAATCCACTCTCTACCAACACTTGCTGCGCTGCGCTTTCCAACTCCGATGACTGGTCGTATCGTGCTCGATGATTGGGCATAGCAATTAAGGTCGAATGCAGCTCACGAGCCTGCTCTGGATCTAGCGCTTTAACCACCGGCAGCTCTGCTCCAGCGATGGTCATCGTTCCGCGGCTCGTCGTACCCGGAAGTGCAGAGAGGTACTTGGCTGCAATCTGATTCCAAAGGTGGCTTTGATATGCCGAGAGGTACAGTGAGAGCAGGTCGCGAGGGATCAAGTTCAGTGCGCGACGGTATCCCTCGGGATGGTCCACCAGGTAAGTCAGCACGCTGCGGTAGTTTGATGGACGTGGCGCGACCTGCATCATAGATTCCCAATCAGGCCACAAGTTCATGGATTTTGCTTTAAAGCGTTTGACAGGCTGCAGGTCACGTTCGAATGGAACGGTCATATACGCGCGCAACGCGCTTCTCGCGTCTCGCTTTAGTATTGCCTGCCCGATAAAGCCAAAATCCGGATGATATGATCCGAATCGCTGGGCGTCAAAGTAATTAGGGAATCCAGTCGCGCCAAAATCCATCACCCGCTGTTCCATAATCTCGGCTTTTCGTGCCGAAAGATCCCGCACCAAGATCTCAAATTGGTTGCTGGTGATGTCACGCGGCTGGATATGTCTCGTCGCTGATCCAATCTTTTCCGCCTCGAATCCTTTACCTTCAAGCACTGAAGGATATCCAGCGCCTTTAACCGTCATGTGCTGGGTGGTTACTGCCCGACGGTCTTTAAATCCTGCAAAGTGCAGCTCGTTCCCCTTTACCTGCCAAGTCCGGGTCAACTCTGACTTGACTGCCATAGTAGTGACATTGGTTTTCTTTACTCGGTAAAGCGAATAGCCACCTTTACCAATTAGATCGGGTGACAAAATCTCGGTAACCATAAAATCATCCGGAACAGTCTTTAGTTTCATAGCAGCATGGTATCAGAGGAGATTTACTCGGTCAATGACTCCGGCTCATCGACATATTAATGCGTGTGCAAGGCTGATTATCTGGAAAGTGCTGCTGTTTCGTAGAGAAATTACGATACAATATGTCAATCAATTAGGCATAAAGTTTGTAACACAAGACATAACATTGCTTTGAGAGACATTGATGGAATTTGATTCGAGATACGGCTTTCTCTTTATGCGGGATGGAAAGCGAGCAAACATTCCCCCTATGGGAGTGCTGGTGCCAGAGCGTCCTGACCGTTGTGCCCGAGCACGCTTGCGCGACCGTATTTTCATTCACCTTTCACTCACCAGCCGCGATCTTACTTCAGCTTCGCTGTATCAAGATGTCACCGCATTGCTGGCTTCCGAATACTATGCCAGCTCCGGCAGTGTTACTGCAGCCATTCGCAAGGCACTTCGTGCGGCAAACACCAAGCTTATGCGCCACAACGCCCAAGTAGCGGGCGTCGAAAAGCAACGGGGTGGGGTGACATTCGCTGTGTTGCGTGAGGAAGAGGTTTTCATGGCACAGGTCGGTGCGGCGCTATGTTGGGTGAGTCATCAAGGACAACTTCAGCGCTTCATCTCTACTGACGATCGTCAATCACCTTCTCTTGGACTGCAGCTAGCAGTCAATGCGCGGTTCCATCACAGTTGGATCCACCCTGGGGACATGCTCGTCCTTTCAGACCCCAATGCCACACCCATGAGCAACGAACAGATACAAAATGCAGTCGGGTTGGAAAAGGTGACCGACAGCTTGAACAACTTGGCCAAGATGCTCAAGCAAGGGGGGAGTGCGCGAATCATGGTGGTTCGTTTTAGTGCTTCCCAGGCAGCCGAGACAGCAATGACTGCAGCGGATGTTTCTTCCGTTGAATCGAATGGAGCCGCAGGAATTGCTGAGGAACCTAGGGAACCTGAGCCAATCGAGTTCAGCGCATCACTTCCTGATCCGCCCAAACGATTCGAGGTGCCCCACATACCCATACCTAATGTCGAGGTTGATG
>JBDLKB010000187.1:0-3493 GCA_039714055.1 Chloroflexota bacterium | reverse complement strand
TTTGCTGCCTTGAGTTCGGCGATGGTGATCTCGCGCGGGTCTTTGTGAATGGGAACATAGTCACCTTTGTCAATGTCGTAATACCCAACCACATTGCCATTCTCGGTTTGATAGAAGGAGTTGAATCCTTTCTCTATCATTTCGTTGACCCAAGAGGGTATTGCTACCCGCTCTTCATTTAGTCGCTCGATCGATCGAGTCAGACCAAGGGCGTCCCAGGTCTCAAATGGACCCAATTCCCATCCAAATCCCCAACGGCACGCACGATCAACGGACAGGATGTCATCACTGATCTCGGGAATACAACTGGAGGCATAAACCGCAGTTCGCGATAGCAGATGCCAGGCGTATTGACCGGCCCGGTCGTCAGCATATGCCATAGTTTCCAGTTTCTTTCCCGGGCTTGTTGCCTTGCGTGCCTTGCCTACCGAATCAAACCGAGGTTTGATCGGTGGTTCATACTCCATCGTCTTTGGATTCAGGATCCAGAATTCACGTTTCCCTTCAACCATTGTCTTTCTGTAGAAACCCTGGCCAGTCTTGTTTCCTAGCCATTTATTCTCCAATAGAGATGTAGTTAGAGTGGATGAACCCTCGTGTCTGAGAATCTCGCGGTAGGGATCGTGAGGGATAGCGCCATAAAGATTCCTGCTCACGTGCGCCATGATGTCGATGCCAACCAGGTCAAATAATCTAAATGTAGCTGTCTTGGGTCTGCCGATTGCTGGACCGGTGATGACATCCACCTCTTCAACGGTATATCCTTCATCAAGAGCGAAGGAAAGGCCAAATGAACCCGCAACCGACATCATACGATTGGCGATAAAGTTTGGAGTGTCTTTACAGACTACTACTCCCTTGCCCAGCACTCGGGTGCCGAATTCTGACATAAAGTCGATAAGAGAGTCCGAGTTCTTCTGGTGAGGAATGATCTCCAGGAGCTTGAGATATCTTGGAGGGTTGAAGAAATGTGTTCCCAGGAAATGTTCCTGGAATCCCTCAGATCGACCTTCTGCTATCTCGTGGATGGGAATTCCACTGGTATTGGTGGTGACTATGGTCTCAGGCTTGCGGATGTCATCGATACGAGCCATGAGATCCTGTTTGATCTTGAGGTTTTCAACGATCACCTCTATGATCCAGTCAACCTGGCCCAGCCAGTCAAAGTTGTCATCGAGATTTCCCAGGGTTACCAGGTCGGCATTATCTTTTGTGTAAAAGTTGGCCGGACGTGCCTTCAAGCACCGGTTGAATCCTTCGGTGACAATGCGATTCTTCACCGCGGGATCTTCCAGTGTGAGACCCTTTTCTCGTTCTTTATCCGTCAGAGAACGGGGAGTGATGTCGAGCAGGTAACTGGGAATACCCACATTGGCTAGATGCGCGGCAATGGAGGCTCCCATGGTTCCGGCTCCGATCACCGCTACGCGTTCGATTCTGTACTCCATACTGAATCCTCCTAGTAGTTGATTGATAAGTTGATGCTGACAGTCTATTTGAGCTCATGCCGGCTGTATCCCAGGATACGGCGGGCAACAATAAGGGTGTTGATCTGTCCTGTTCCCTCAAAGAGGTCGTTTATTTTTCCATCTCGCAGCCACTTTTCCACCAAGTGTTCGCGTGAATAACCTATCGGTCCCAGTATCTCTACCGCTTTTTGTGTGATCCAGGTCACTGCTTTTCCTGCTTTGACCTTGCACATAGAGGATTCGAGCGCATTTGGTTCCCTTTGATCCAACAGAGATACAGCCCTTAAGGTGAGCAGCCAGGCAGCCTTGTATTGTGCTTCCATTTCGATCACATCACGTTCAATTGCGGTTAATTTGTGCAGCGGCAGGCCATAGCGAATCTCGATACCCTCTTTCGCCAGGATATCCTTGGTGTATTCGATTGCTGCTCGGGAGATTCCCATCGCGCTGGCGGCAACCAGAGGTCGTGAGGCATCAAAGGTCTTCATTACCCCTTTGAAGCCCTTGGTGGTGTCGCGCTTTTTGACCTCCGGAGAGCCAAGGATGTTGTCGTAGGGGATACGGCAATTGTCAAAGACAATCGAGACGGTGTCGCTGGCACGAATACCTAGCTTTTCTTCCAGCTTGGTAACTTTCATGCCTGGAGTTCCAGCCTCAACGATAAAGCTCTTTATTCCCGCGCGTCTTGCACTGCGGTCCACTGAAGCCCAGACAACAACAAAACCTTCCGACTTTTCTGCCGCCATCTGTCCGCTGGTGACGAATATCTTCTCTCCGTTTAGGATCCACTCGTTGGTCTCTGGGTCGTGTACGGCAGTAGCGCGGATATTCGCTGTATCGGATCCGCAGCAGGGCTCTGTAATCGCCATGGCTCCCCATTTGGGCTCACCCTCTGTGAACCTCTTCAAAAAGCGGCGCTTCTGCTCGAGTGTTCCCACTGCTTTGACTGCTTCTCCACCGAGCTGTCCTCCGGGGATACAGAGATACACTCCTGCATCTCCCCATGACAGAGCTTCTATCATGTGAGCCATGATCATGGTGGCAGACGAAGGTTTCTTCTTCTTTCGATACGCCTCCCTTTCCTCCTCCGTAAAAGCGGCGCGCTTCTCCGCCCGACTGAGTTCATAGGCTTCCTGCATCTTGATTATCTGCCAGGTGTTGTTGATAAAATCCCACGGCTTTTCATGCTCGTTCTCGTCCAGCTCGCGAGACTTGGGTCGAATCAAGGCTTGAGAGACATGCTGGAACATTTTGTGTTGCTGTTTAACCTGATCGGGAAGTTCAAAGCTGATCATTGTATCCTCCTCTGTCCTCAAACCATTGCGATTCCGGTCAATGCGGCAAACCCGCGACCGTTGCGCAGCCAAAGCTCAACCGGGAACTCCCGGATATAGCCGTATCCGCCCAGAACCTGCACTCCGCCGTCAGTTACTCGGACAACCATTTCGTCGGCAAAGACTTTGGCTAGATATGCTTCCTTGTTTGCCTCAAGACCTTGATCCAATCGCCAGGCTGCTTCCCACACCATGAGTCGAGCAGCATCAATGTCGATTGCCATCTCGGCGAGCATAAAGGCAATTGCTTGTCGTGAAGCGATTGGTTCTCCAAATGCCTCTCTCTCTAGTGCATAGTTGCGAGCGAATTCGTACGAAGCTCGCGCTACTCCCACTGCCATGGCAGAACTTGCCACCCGGGCGTGTGTCAGGATCAATTCGATGTCGCATCCCTGATCCCCACCCAGTTTGTTCTGCTGCGGGATGGTGCAGTCCTCAAGGGTTACGGTGTAGGTAGCCAGAGCATCCATCCCCATTTGTTTCTCCTGCTCACCGACAGTCAAGCCTGGAGTGTCACGTGGGACCAGAAACGCTTGAGTAGTTCCTTCCTCTGCGGCAAAGATCAACAGCGTTTCTGCGGTGTTTGCCAAAGGGACAAACGACTTGACACCGTCAAGTTTATATTCGCCACCCACAAGCTCCGCTGTGGTTTTTAGTGCAGAGGGATCATATTGGACGTTCGGCTCTACC
>JBDLKB010000186.1:0-3496 GCA_039714055.1 Chloroflexota bacterium | reverse complement strand
CATGCGGGAGACATAATCGAGATCTCTACCCGAAATCGCGGTGGGCCAAATCCCAATTGGCTGTCAAAAGACAACCGCTTTGTCAAGACAAAGGACGCGCGAAAGAAAATAGCGCATTACTTCCGGGCTCAAATGAAGGAAACCCTTATCAGAAAGGGTCATGAAATAGTTGATAGAGAATTAAGCAGCCATGGTTTGAGATCAGTATTACCTTATGATCAGGTCGCAGCTCAGCTTGGTCTATCAACTGTCGATGAGCTAAAGCACAAACTTGGTTCTGGAGAGATCTCACTTGAGCGACTTCGAACAGCACTGACGGACACTCCATCGTTGTCGAAGGAAGAGATGGCGCGAGAAGCAGATCAAGTTCTGCTTGAATCAAAAGGCGAATCTGCTGTATTGATCGATAAAGCAGTAACCGACGACCACTCCGAGCCTGATATAGCCGATGAAGGTCTTTCCATTGCCTCTACTACAGGTCTGATGTCAAAGATTGGCCATTGTTGTTACCCTTTGCCCTATGAGAACATCGTTGGATTTGTTACTCGTGGACATGGAGTTACCATCCACCGCATAGAGTGTCCCAATGTAATTAAGAACACCGACCAAGATCGAATCGTGCCTGCTGAGTGGGGAAAAACAACCAACCAAGGGTTTAGATCACAAATAGTAGTTGAAGCTTTGAATCGAAAGGGCTTGATTGCAGATATTGGTCAGGTTGTAGCTCGCGAGAACGTGGACATCATCGAAGCCCACGCCGTAAAACGAGCTCACTGGGCAGTATTTGAGCTTCAATTGGAGGTCACTGATCTTGATCAGCTTGATCTGGTGATGGACAAAATCCGCCAAACCTCAGGTGTACGTTCAGCTCACCGAAAATTAGGTTAGCTGCTCTTATCTACAATCATCCCCACATACATGGATGATTGCTGCCTCGCACCCAGTTTGAATTGCATCCTCCAAAACAGACCAGTCAACTCCTTCCACTCGGAAGGTAATCAATATCTTTTCGGGTTCGTTGCTTGCGGATGTAGCAGCTGATGTGATATTGCCCCCTACTCGAGAGATCGCTCCTGACAGCCTGGCTAGCTGACCTGGGCTGTTATCAACCTGAGTCGTAATGCGAGTCTTGCCAGACCCTGCCCCCAAAGTGGTTACCAATTGTTTGAATATATCAGTGGAAGTAATGATCCCTACAAGATTATCGTTTTCAACCACCAACAACCGGTCCTGTTTCTTGTTCAGCATTTCAAGTGCTGCCTCTTCGAGTGGAACTTCTGGGGAGACAATTCCAAAATCCTTGTTCATCACCTGTTTAACTTTATACTGTACGCCATAGTAATCGGGTCTTCCCTGATCACCACTTGTCAACTTTGTAGGCGCAACTCCCGCAAGGTCTTTGTCGGACACTATGCCTACAACACGACCATCAGCATCAACAACCGGCAAACTCCTAAATGAAGCTGCCTTTAGAATAGCAATGGCAGCTAGATAGTCGCTTTCAGGCCTAACTGTGAATGGATCCGAGGTCATATAGTCGCGTACAAGCATGGTTACACTCCCTCAATATAACATCTGATTCTATGAAAATGAGTACCAAAGGTCAACTGCAACATAACATTGCTGCTAGTTCTGTTAGGTGCTAGAATCTGCTTGATCCATCCTATATGTCTAGACTATGGCGAATCGTCCAACTACTTTTGGCAAAGCTCGAGATCAATATCTGTCCCGGGCAACCCTGCGATCAGAACATACTGTAGCAGCATACCAACAAAGCATAGACAGCTTTCTTATGTTCTTGGATGACAAAAGACCAGACGGTGCCATCCCGTTGTTGCAGCGAACCGATACAGCCAAAGAAACCCCACTTGCTGCGATGTCGGCATCAGATGCACCGGTGCTGCTTGCATATGCAGAATGGCTGTTGAAGGATTTTGGTTCTGGTCCGGGCCTCAAAGCATACTCTCCCTCTACTGTGAGATTGAGAATAGCGGGAGTGGGACGCTGGCTTCAATGGTTGGAAGATTTCGATTGGCTACCCGTAGAGTTCCCTCTGGCAAAGGCACAACGCATGGTTCGAGATGAATTAAAGGCGCACAAACCTAGTCGAACCGGTGCTCCAGAACCTCCGCAAGGCATTGAGGAACTGTTGCAATTCCATGCCAATCTCTTGCCTCCGCGCCATCTTGCGGATAAAGCATCAAATGATCCAAGATACAAGCGATGGAACTTGACCCGACTGCGTAACCATGCTTTGATTTGGATCCTTGCGGAGACCGGTGGCCGAGTAAGTGAGGTCCTCTCTCTCAATTATGACGATTTTGCGCCCAGGGACTTGGAACCACCGTTTCCCGATGTTGTACGAGTGGCTGTTGTCGGAAAAGGAAAACACACATATCATCTGCGACTGCGTCAGTCTCTACCTGCGTTAGCAAAATATCTTATAGAACGTGGATTGGAACTGAAATCAGCCAAAGGAAAGGTTCCAATATTCGTGAGTCACGATGCAAGAGCGGACGGTAAACGACTACTAAGAGTATCAGCTTGGAGAGTTGTAACGAATACCGCGCGAGCACTCGGGTTGCGCAAGATCCATCCACATGACCTTAGACATTGGAGAGCGACTCAGCTGGTGAATGCTGGCCAACCGCTGGACGTGGTACAAGATTACCTGGGTCACCAGTCTGTAGAAACAACTCGAGCTTACTATGCTCATACCGATCCCAAGAGAGTGGACCAAGCAATGCGCGACACGCCTCTTGGAGAAGGTGGATCTAGCTAGTCAGTATCAGGGCAAATCCAGATCAAAGCCAGCAAATTGAACAATACGATTGTTACCCGTGTCTGAAACGAATATATTCCCCTTAGTGTCTATGTCTAACCCTGTTGGTAGATTCATTCCTACTGTATCGGTGCCGTATTGACCAAAACCAGCAAGATATGTCCCATCCGCCTGAAACATCAATACCCGGTATGATTCGGGATCGGTGACATAAACTCGATCTTGAGCATCCACTGTAATGTAAGGTTTGTTGTCAGGGAGCTGCCCATACCATCCAACAATGTCCCAGCTTCTGACGAATGAATGATCAGTGCCAAAGACATCAACTCGCCCATTCCACGTGTCTGCCACTAGCAATTCGCCGTTAGATGTGAATGCCAATCCAACCGGCTCATTTAGATCACCTGGAAGCGTACCCTGCTTTCCAATCACACCGATATACCGCCCTTTGGCACTAAATACCTGGATTCTATGGTTGCCTGTGTCTGACACGTATACCAGACCATTGGTACCAACCGCAACATCTCGTGGGCCGTAGAAATGACCCGGACTGGCTTGTTCATCAAACGATGCTGCAGTGCCAAATTCTCCCCAAGAGTTTATATAATCACCCTTCGTGGAGAAATGCTGCACCCGGTGATTCCACGTGTCTGCAACATAGATTGTCCCATCAGAGCCAATACCGATTCCCCATGGTTCTCGAAACTGACCCGC
>JBDLKB010000185.1:0-3507 GCA_039714055.1 Chloroflexota bacterium | reverse complement strand
AGTCTGGATATTCCCGTCTGGAGTAGAGAGAGCCACAACGCATCGGAATCTAGCTGTTCTATCTTCGAATGGAACGTTTTTCATCCTTTCAAGCAGCAACTGCCATCTTTCCTTGGGTGTAAGCCCAACTCCACCAAACCGCGCTGTGTGGATGCCTGGTTTGCCACCTAACACGTCAACCTCAAGACCAGAGTCATCTGCCAAGGTCAGCAAGCCTGTCTCCTTTGCATAGGCCTTTGCTTTGATAATTGCGTTTTCTTCAAAGGTATTTCCATCTTCAACCACATCAAGAGTTACGCCAATATCGTCAGGAGACACCAATTCAAGCTGCAAGTCACCCAACAAGCTCTGGTATTCTGACAATTTGCCTTGGTTAGTAGTGGCGACAAGTATTCGTTTCATTCCCGTATTATACCTGAGGCGAATTTCAACTACCGGACGACTGACCACCCCCATGTCAGACGATAACAATACCACTATCCTCCTCTTCCCTTACGCTGTCTTGACTTGTCACATCTGGTCAGTACAATTTAAATCAACAAATCCTCGCTCGGGGTTGATGGAACTCTATTCCAAGGAGATGAAGATCAATGAAAGGACTAGTGCTGGCTGGCGGAAAAGGGACTCGACTGTATCCTCTTACATTCACAAGTGCGAAGCAGCTCATTCCGGTGGCGAACAAACCGGTTCTGTTTCGTGTAATTGAATCGATTCGTGAAGCAGGCATTTCCGAGATCGGTATTGTAGTGGGAGATACCGCTGATGAGATCAAGAAAGCGGTAGGCCGAGGAAACCGATGGGGTGCAGATATTACCTATATACCGCAAGATCAACCCTTGGGTTTGGCTCATGCGGTAAAAGTGTCAAGAGACTTTCTCGGTGATGACCGGTTTGTGATGTTCCTGGGTGACAATGTTATCCAGGGTGGCATCAGCCCCCTGATCTCTGAGTTTGCTGACAGTGATTGGAACAGCCAAATTGTATTAAAACGGGTTCGTCAACCCGAGCTGTATGGTGTCGCTGAACTCAGCGAAGATGGCAGGATTATCCAACTCATTGAAAAACCCAAGGAGCCACCCAGTGACTTGGCGCTTGTCGGAATATACATGTTCGACAACACTGTGTTTGAAGCGGTTGACGCGATAAAGCCATCCTGGAGAGGCGAGTTGGAGATCACCGATGCTATCCAATGGCTGGTATCAAATGGAAAGCGGGTATTTCCCTATGTGCACCGTGGATGGTGGATCGATACCGGTCGTCCAGGGGATATGTTGGACGCCAACAGCCGCGTACTCGAAGAGTTGGATCACGCTAATCACGGTTATGTAGATCGTGACTCTGTGGTGGGGCACAATGTGACAGTTGAACGAGGGGCGGAAATTGTCAACAGTGTTGTGCGCGGACCCAGCATCATTGGTCGCAACACACGCATCATTAACAGTTATATCGGTCCCTATACATCCATCTACCACGACATCGAGATCACCAACAGTGAGATAGAGCGCTCCATTGTCCTGGAGAACAGCACTATTAAGAACATTCCCGCACGCATTCAGGACAGTCTGATTGGCAGATTCGTTACCGTCGAGCGGTCGCCCATCAAACCCAAAGCCCATCGACTAATGCTTGGAGACTATAGTCAGGTCGGAGTGCTAAATGGTTCTGACTGAGGAGTAATATGAAGCGATTAATGGTAACCGGTGGCGCTGGATTCATTGGCGCCAACTTTGTTGAACTTTATCTTCGAAAACATCCCAATGCCTTTATTCTGGTGTATGACAAACTGACATATGCCGGAAATCTCGACAACCTGATTGAGGTAGAAGAGAGGTTTGGAGATCGTTACGCTTTTGTAAAGGCGGACATTTGTGACGCGCCAGCGGTGGAGCAGGCGCTCAAGGATCACAAAATCGACACCATCGTGAACTTTGCCGCTGAAACTCATGTTGACCGGTCGATCATGGATCCCGATGCGTTCATAAAGACCGATGTTTACGGCACCTACGTGCTGCTGGAAGCAGCACGCACACTAGGTCTAGAGCGTTATCACCAAATCTCAACCGATGAAGTATATGGCCATGTGCCCACCGGCTCATCATTGGAATCTGACTCCCTGGTTCCACGCAGTCCCTATGCGGCAAGTAAAGCGAGTGGGGATCTCATGGTGCAAGCTTACTATGTCACTCACGGTCTACCAGTCACCATTTCTCGTGGCACCAACAACATAGGACCCTATCAATATCCAGAAAAGGTGGTGCCGTTGTTTGCCACCAATGCCATGGAGGATGAACCTCTTCCCGTTTACGGTGACGGCAATCAAATGCGGGACTACCAATATGTTGAGGATCACTGTGAAGCCATTGACCTGGTCCTTCATAAAGGGGAGTTGGGTGAGGTCTACAACATCGGTACTGGCACCGAGATGCAGAACATTGACATGACAAGCATTATCTTGGATGTGTTGGGTAAACCTGAAACCCTGATCAGACATGTTCCAGATCGCGAAGGTCATGATCGCCGGTACAGCGTGGATGTAACCAAGATCCAAGAACTGGGTTGGCAAAGCAAGCATTCATGTGAACAAGCCATTCGCAAAACCGTCAAGTGGTATGTTGACAACGAATGGTGGTGGCAAAAAATCAAATCTGGCGAATACAAGGAATATTACCGCAAACAGTATGGCTGGCGTCTGGCTCAAAGCCAGTAGGACCAACTAGTATTGAGGAATCAGGCCCGTCACATGACGGGCTTGTTTTTTTCATGACGACCATGACTCTGTTTGGTATAGTATGTCTCGAATCAAATGTTAGCATGAACCTCTCTCTATTCATGCGCTTTGAACTGCAAGAGGAAAGAAATGAAACGAGTTGTTCACCCTCCTCGAGGAACTGAGCTCACCTGCAAGAACTGGCAGATTGAAGCTGCCTACAGGATGATCCAACACAACCTTGACCCCCAGGTTGCTGGAGATCCGGATAATCTCATTGTATATGGTGGCACTGGCCGTGCCGCCAGGAACTGGGAGTGTTTTGATGCCATCCTGGAGAGCCTGCGCTTACTGGAACCAAATGAGACTCTGTTGATCCAGAGTGGAAAACCTGTGGCAGTATTCCCAAGTCACGAGGAAGCTCCCCGAGTACTGATTGCCAACTCGAACCTTGTGCCTGCCTGGGCAACTCAGGATTACTTTGACGAACTTGAGCGGCAAGGGCTGATTATGTATGGTCAGATGACCGCTGGAAGCTGGATATACATTGGCACCCAGGGAATCCTCCAAGGAACGTACGAGACATTGGGGGCATGTGCTCGTAGTCAGGGATGGCAAAGTCTAAAGGGCAAGTTTGTCTTGACCGCCGGTTTAGGTGAGATGGGTGGAGCGCAGCCTCTTGCAGTCACCATGAACGAGGGGGTGGGGTTGATTGTGGAGGTGGATCGCTGGCGAGCTGAACGACGTTTGGAGCTCAAACAGGTCGACCGCATCACTGATGATCTAGAAGAAGCCATGGT
>JBDLKB010000184.1:0-3522 GCA_039714055.1 Chloroflexota bacterium | reverse complement strand
CCTACGCATGAAGTGGATTGCGCAGGACGCTGGGATTTCTGAGAATGAAGTAGTGATGACCTCCGGATTGGGCGGCAACTTTCCGCCAGACTTGATAATTGGTCGAGTGACCAGGATCGAACAGTCGGCTTCGGAGCTATTTCAAGAGGTTGAGGTACGATCGGCAGTTGACATGGAACATCTGGAGATCGTGTTGGTCATAACCTCGTTCACTCCAGCGGAAGAAGAGCCAGAAGAGTCATAATCTGATGCCATAGGATAAAGATCGTGGGATTATACGTTGCGATTCCAACCCTGGTCATTGCTGCCATACTGCAAGCTTCTTTCCTTCCCAAGATACCGTTGCTCGAGGTCATTCCCAATCTCACCTTGTTAGTTGTGATCGGCTGGAGCATGCGCAAAGGTTCGCGAGTTGGCATTATTTGGGCTTTGGTCGGGGGGATAACTGCTGACTTGGCATCTGGAGCACCTCTGGCAATCTCAGTGTTGCCGTTTATGGCTGCCGCACTGATCTCAGGGGCTGTTCGGAGAAGACTGTACCCTGGCAATATAATACTTCCGGCTCTGTTTGTGGTACTAGGTCTGGTATCTTTCCACCTGTTAGAATACTTGTTGATAATGATGATCTCGACACCTGTACAGGCTCCGCCTGGGCTGTTAAATATCGGTTCAAGGTTTGTCGTTCTACATGTCGTTCTGTCACCACTTGCCTACCTATTCACTGGCTGGCTGACGGGTCTGGTTGAAGGCCCACGAATCCGCATAGGTGCTTGATGCATAGCTTGGAAGAACCATTTCAGGAGTTGGAATTACCTTCGTCCCATGTTCCTCGGAAGAGAAGTGTACCAGTGCGCTTGGTCACTTTTTACCTTCTGGTGGTGCTCGTCTTTGTTGGATTTGCCATGCGCATGGTATCGTTGCAGACAAGCGTTGAAGCGAACTATGAGTTGTTATCGGACGAGAACCGGCTGCGCCTGGTGCGTGAAAACGCTCCAAGAGGACTTATCTATGATCGAAATGGCGTTCCCCTTGTCCGAAACATCCCGAGCTATAACGTCACCGCTATTCCGGCATATGTGTCAGAAGACGACGATGCAGCACAGCAAGAATACACACTCTTAAGCCAACTGATTGACGCTCCAGTTGCTACCACAACCAATCTGGAGGCTGGCTCTGGAAGTAAGTATTTGTTTCAATCACCTGGTTCTCGCGATCTTTCTGAGCCTTCACCAGCATCGGTGGAGATAAATCATTCATTAGGAATAAAAGAAATCATCGAATCTGCAACAACCTTCGAGCCGTACCAACCTACGCTCATAAAGGCAGATGTAAGTCGTGAGGTCGCGCTGAAGGTGGAGGAAATGCGACCATTCCTTGAAGGCATTCAGATAGAAGTTGTTCCCATCCGAGACTATCCAACGGGAGATCTGACCAGTCATTTGGTCGGCTATATGGGACCTTTGCCTAACGAATCGTATCTCGAGTATGGCTACGATGAGGATGATCGAGTGGGATACGCCGGGGTGGAAGCAGTATTCGAGGCTGAGCTAAGCGGCCATAAAGGGGAAACACAGATAGAGGTTGATGTGGCGGGAAAACCGATTAGGGATGTCGGTCATGCCAAATCTCCGGTTGCCGGTCTCAATGTACACCTTACCATCGATCTGGACTTGCAGGCAGCCGCATATGATGCTATCTCCAAGATTCTGGATATAGTGGACCGCCGCTGGGGGATCAAGCTGGAGCAAGGTGTGGTAATCGCTATGGATCCAAGGGATGGTCAGATTTTGGCGATGGTGAGCATACCCAATTACGACAACAATCGATTTGCCAGCTACATTGATCTCGATTACTACCAGTCGCTTCTGGAAAACATCTATAATCCATTAGTTAACCACGCAATTACTGGTCAGTACCCTCCTGGATCTACATTCAAACTGGTGACCGCCTCTGGTGCACTACAGGATCAGGTAGTTAATATCGATACCTGGATTGAAGGAGAGGGTACAGTTCATCTGGAGAACAAGTATGCTCCAAATGATCCTGGGCAAGCGCAACCTTTCTACTGCTGGTACCGGGAAGGACACGGGCACCTAAACATAGTGGGAGCCATTGCACAATCGTGCAATATCTTCTTCTACAAAGTGGGAGGAGGTTTTCCTGAGGATCGATTGGACGGTCTGGGTGAGCAGAGTCTAGCACAGTACGCAGAACAGTTTGGCTACGGCGCGAATACCGGGATTGAACTTACCGGAGAAGCCACGGGACACATTCCCACAGCTCGATGGAAACGCTTGACCTATGGCGAATCTTGGTCCACGGGCGACACATACAATATGGCTGTTGGTCAGGGATTTGTAACCGCCACTCCATTGCAGGTTCTGAATATGGCGGCTACAGTAGCAAATGGGGGAACACTCTATCAACCGTCCATCGTACATCATCTTTCCGATGCCACCGGTAGCGTTACCAGAGTAGATGATGAAGGCAATCGAACGTTGGTGACCGATGAACTAGGCAACCCCATCCTGTATCCCAGCTCAGAAGAGGAAATGTCGCTAGTATTTGAACCTGAGGTGATAAGGTGGCTTGAGGTGGATCCAGAGAACATCGCACTGGTTCAAGAAGGTATGAGGCAAGCGGTTGCGGATGGCACTGCTGAACACCTGTCTCTGGATGAATATGGCATTCATGTAGCAGCCAAGACAGGAACTGCCGAGTTCTGCGACAGTTTGTCAATCCGTCGCGGCTGGTGTCGCGAGGGATGGCCTCTTCCAACTCATGCATGGACGGTGGCATACGCACCCTATGAATCTCCTGAGATCGCAGTGATGGCGTTTGTCTACAACGGCGGCGAAGGTTCTGCGATAGCAGTGCCAATCGTGCGTGAGTTTCTCGAATCGTACTTTGAGATCGAGAACTAGCCACAGTTGCTCCCATCTTTACTGATGGCTGTCAAACAGCCAGTGTTAGTCTGTCTTTACGATTGTCCAGCGAACCATTATAATCGCGAGTACTCACGTGGTAGGCTGAATCAACCCTCTGCTTGCTGCAGGATTCAGTCTATATTGTTAATTGATCCACAATGAAAGTCAATATCTGGCGGCGGTTCGACCCTTGGTTATTTACGCCAGCAATCCTACTCACAATTATCGGGATTGCTTTCATTCACAGCGCTACTATTGGAATCGAGCAATTCGAAGAACTTGTACCTCGTCAAACCATATACGCCGCCCTTGGCCTTGGCATCGCGCTAGTGGTAGCCAGATTCGATTATCGCAATCTCCTAGCCATACACTGGTGGATATACGGTGTGATACTAGTGCTTTTGGCAACAATCTTCATCGCAGGTCAGTTGGGCGAAGCCGGCGCGAGGAGATGGTTACTCGAAGGAGCGGTGCAGCCATCAGAGTTGGTCAAAGTGCTGCTTATCGTTACCTTGGCTCAATACCTGGCATTGAGGAAGAACCAGATTGGTGAACTCAGGACTGTTCTATACTCCCTACTGTATATGGCGGTCCC
>JBDLKB010000183.1:0-3529 GCA_039714055.1 Chloroflexota bacterium | reverse complement strand
AGTACGTTCATTTGCTATCAAGGAACTCGCTCCATTAGCTGCAGGAATCGACGCAGATGCTCGATTTCCTATAGAATTGCTTCCAAAGATGGCTTCGCTAGGCTTACTAGGAATGACGATACCTGATGAATTTGGCGGATCCGAATTGGACGCTGTCGGTATCTCGTTGGCGATATCTGAAATTGGTCGCATTTGCGGCAGCACAGGGCTCTCCCTGGCCGCTCACGTCGGTTTGGGTTGTTATCCAATAAGCCGCTGGGGAACAATAGAACAGAAAAAGCTATGGTTGCCGTCCCTAGCTGCTGGACGATCGCTAGGAGCATTGTGCCTCACAGAGCCTGACGCTGGTTCGGATCTACGCGGAATTAGGACAACTGCAAAGCGAGTTTCGGGCGGTTACATACTCAATGGTTCTAAAGCCTGGATAACTAACCCTAGCCTTTCCGATGTGTTGATTGTGTTTGCGCGGCACAGTGATGCACATACTGAATATAGCCTGCTACTCGTGCCCACCTCAGAAAGCGGAGTGGATATCGGACCTCCGGAGACTAAAATGGGCGCAAGAGGTTCGCCCACCCACTCTGTTACACTTGCTGATGTCTTCCTACCTGAGACAGCCATTCTTGGAACTGAAGGCAAAGGGCTAAGTCATACCTTGGAAATTCTCGATGGAGGACGGATAAGTATTGGCGCTCTTTCTGTCGGGATTGCGAGGGGAGCACTTGAGCAGGCTGTGGGCTACGCGAAATCTCGAACAGCATTTGGTCGAACTTTAACTTCGTTTCAGGCTATTCAGTGGATGATTGCAGATGCTGCAACAGAAATCGAAGCTGCTACTCTTCTAGTATATCAAGCGTCTGTGCTAAAGGATCAGGGGCTACCCTTCTCTCGTCAGGCAGCGATGGCAAAGCTGTTTGCTTCAGAGGCTGCTGAACGTGTAACAAGAAACGCGATTCAGATATTTGGTAGTTATGGATACAGCAAGGAATTCCCTGTTGAGCGCATGTATCGTGATGCGCGTTTGATGACGATAGGTGAAGGAACCAGTGAGATACAAAGAGTAGTGATATCTCGTGGTGTTATTAAAGAAGGATAGAGGTAAAAGGTAGATTTAGAACGGAAAAGGTGGTGCAGGTGTTATGACTACACGCAGCCCCGACACAAATCCGATACAGAAAGAACGCATCCTTGTGGTTGATGACAGTGAGGCTATTGCTAGTCTGCTGGTGGAAGACATTCTTCCTTTGGCTGGTTACTCGGCCCGCTCTGCCCTAGACTCACATGCCGCGTTAGATCTGGTTCTCGATTATCAACCAGACCTTATCCTATGTGATCTTGAGATGCCGGGCATGAATGGCCTGGATTTGCTTAGAACGCTTGAAGATAAGGGGATTGTTATTCCATCAATATTGATGACCGCATTTGGCTCTGAGGCGATTGCCGCTCAGGCGCTAAGGATGGGGGTAAAAGCCTATATCATCAAACCTTTCACTACCGATGAGATAATCAGCGCGATAGAGAGTGCGTTAGCTGAGAAACGATTGCGTAGCCGTGTTTCCGAAATTGAGGCGGAACTGACAAGATCTCGCCGATTCATATTACAGGCGCTGCACTCGGTAGGTTCACAATTGGATTGGAATAGCATCGCCAACTTTGTCTCTGCTGCAACAGGATCAGAGATGGTCATTATTGCTGCGGTCGATAAGGAATCTGACACTCTGACAACAATCGGCAGTACAGACACATCAGCATCATTAAAGCTCTCGATCCCTTCAAAAGAACTTGAACGGCTAGCAGGAAGACGTGATGTCTCTATATTCAAGTTGGCCAACGGCAAAAGGATATATACTGCTGTGTGTCGCAGCATAGAGCTGGATGCCAGAGGTCTGCTCCTTGCAAGCGAAACCAATATCGGTGCTTCTTCGGTTGATCTCAGCCTATTGCGCTCTTGTGCTCTTTTAATCGGCAGTAACCTGGACCAATCATGATCGTAGAATTTTTCGGAGTTCGTGGTGGCATACCTGCGCCAGGTCCCAAGACAGCTCGTGTGGGAGGAAATACCCCTTGCGTAAAAGTCACAACAAAGGATGGACACATCATCATCCTGGACGCTGGCACCGGTATTCGCCCATTAGGTGATCAACTTATCCTACAGTCTGGGGATGTTGATCGAATAATAGCTACCTTATTCATTTCACACACACATTGGGATCACATCCAGGGGTTCCCTTTCTTTGGGGTTCTTAGACAAAAGAAGAACCGATTGTTGGTGTTCGGTGAAGAACGGATCGGTCGGAGACTTGAGGAGGTTATCGCAGGTCAAGTATCCGAGCCATACCTCCCATTTGGCTACGGCGAACTTGAGGCAGATATACTCATCAAAGAGGCACGCGAAAACGACGTTGTGGTGGTTGGCGAAAACACCCGTGTTACAGCAAAACGGGGATTTCATCCTGGCGGCGTGTTCATGTATCGCATCGAGGACGATCAGCATTCCATCGTTTATGCCACCGATATTGGGCATCCGATCGGAGGGTACGATTACAATGTCATTGAACTTGCCAATGATTGCGATCTACTGATTCATGACGCTCAGTTTTCCAGCCACGAGAAGATGTTGCACCCTGACTGGGGACATTCAACCTGGATTGAGGCAGCTCTTGTTGGCATTGAGTCCTCTGCCAAATCACTCGCTCTTTTCCATCACAACGCCTGGGCAGACGATGAATTTCTCTTAAACACGGTTGAGAAAGAAGCTCAAGCTGTAAACAATCTATCTTTTCTTGCTTGTGAAGGAATAAAGATAGATCTGGGATGATCATTCGTGAAACTAGCACAACATATTCGACCTGACAGCCACATTTTCGTATTCCGAACCCTTTGTTTCATTTTCTACGAAAGCAATATACTACTGATACGCCGCCCCTCTGGTGACCACCCTTGGTCAAACAAATTGAATGCCATTGGTGGTCATGTTGAACCATTAGAAGGACTTGTCGCGGCTGTCCGACGTGAAGTATTAGAGGAAGCTGGCATAGAGATTCCATCTCTATCCCTGTCAGGTCTTGTAGTGATCACCACCGGGGATGTTCCAGACATTGTCTTTGCGGTGTTCGCAGGTGAAGTTGGTGACCCGCAAGTCACCGTCTCTGACGAGGGACATCTTGACTGGTTTGATGTTGAAGCGATACCGTCTAATGAAACGATGGAAGATCTACCGTTGCTGTTAGAAAGAGTGATGGAAACTCGAAGTGATGGATCTTCTTTCATTGCACATTACACATATGATGTTGATGGCACGTTGAATGTCAAGTTTGAGTAGAAGGCATGTGTTGCATATGTTTATCGATTACCTACCCTATTGAATTAGAGTTAAATAATGATGAATATAGATATAGAACTAAATATGACTATGCGAAGTATAATTTCCGTCTCGATCATTCACAATTTCACCAACGCGGAAACTGCGCAGATTGCCTTGCGCTTTGATTCTCCTATAATATGCATCGTGACCGCAACATGAATTCAC
>JBDLKB010000182.1:0-3532 GCA_039714055.1 Chloroflexota bacterium | reverse complement strand
ATGATTACTATGCTTCGTAGAATGATAGATGACTATCGAGCCAAGTCCAAAACCAAGCAAGTACTGCGTCAACTTTCGAAAGGACAGATGAGCTCAGAGGAAGCATTTTGCTCCTTATATCCAGACGATGCCTCTAAGGTCATTCGTATGGAACAGGAGCACGGCGCATCATCTCGAGAATGGATACAGATCGATATCACACGCGATGATGCGAAACCGGAACTAACAGTGCGCGTTCCACTTGTAGTCGCTCGATGGGCGGCACGGTGGTCATCTCTTTTTGCCAATGAACTTGAGTGGAGCGACGGAGACAAGTTATTTGATTACGCCCAAAACGCTGGAGAACCCTTGTTGCTGCACGTATCCGGTGAAGATGGACAGCAGATAAAAGTGTTTGCTGCATAGGAAGCGATCATGCCTAGAATGACATACAAGACCCAGGGAGATACGAGTTTATCCATAAGCGTTTGCCAAGGTGACCTGACCGTTCGGGGCTGGAGTCAAGACACACTCCAACTGCAGAGCGATGATGAGAACATGAATATCACTCGGGACGGTGATCAATTCAGTCTTTCATGCGCATCAGATCTAGCTATTCGCGTTCCACTTTCCAGCAGCCTGGAAATTTCTGGCGCTGAACGCGATGTAAATCTCCGCAACTACCATGGTACCACAACCATCGGGAGCGTCGGCGGCGATCTTGTGGCTACCAAAATCGGAGCGCTGCAGGTTGATGCAGTTCAGCGAGATGTAACGGCTCGCTACATCAACGGCAGTATGACTATTGGCTCAGTACAAGGGGATGTGAGGATACGTGACGTCACTGGCAAAGTGAAGGTTGATTCGGTACAACGTGATCTGGCTGCTCGAGATGTGCCAGCAGGTTTAGAAGCGCTGCAGGTGCAAGGCGATATAAGGTTACGCACCGATATTGCGCCAAAGAGTGTCTTTGACATCAATGCCAATTTAGACATAAACGCTCGGATTCCCAGGGATACAGATGCGGTTTTCAACCTAAAGAGTCTCAGGGGAGAACTGCGAGTTAACGCCCCGATGGAAATCACCGAATCAAGTGATCAACATATGGAGGGTCAGATGGGGGAAAACTGGGCACAGGTTTCTATGCAGGCAGGTCTTGACCTCCGGCTAACAGCAGTTGATGGAGATTCATCAGAAATTCCCTACATCGGGGCAGAAATGGACCTAGAGTTGGCTGGACTAGCGGATGAGATTTCAGCACAGGTTGAGAGCCAAATGAATGTGCTCAGCCAACAGTTGGATGAAAGACTGTCGAAAATGGCACACCTGGATGAAAGAGCGGCGAAAGTAACTCTCAAGGCTCAGCGTGAAGTGCAAAGAGCCAAAGAACGAGTAAGAAGGGCGGCTGAACGTCAAGCAAGGAAAGCGCGGAAAAAAGCCTCCTGGCGCAGAACTCGCACTATTATTCCTCCTGTAGCGCCACCACCGCCTGTGCCGCCACACGCCGAACCGGTTTCTGATGACGAACGAATGGTGATTCTCAATATGGTGGCTGACGGCAAGATCTCAGTCGAAGAAGCGGAAAAGCTGCTTGCCGCTCTTGATACCTAGGAAGATTTCACCCGTCTAATTGTCACCAGACCACCTTGTCAGTGCCGTCGTCTGTTCTCAATAAAGGACGCAAACACACCTATGTCGCAAATAGCACAATCGCTTGATCTGAACAGGGGCAAAGCGAAAGCGGGCTTTAGGACATTCACCATCATCTGGTTTGGGCAGTTGTTATCAGTGTTGGGCTCGTCACTAACCGGGTTCGCTCTCAACGTTTGGCTATACAGCGAGACCGGGTCGGTCACGTTATTTGCTCTTGGTGCCTTATTCTTTGTACTACCCAACCTGATCGTATCACCCTTCGCTGGTGTGATTGTGGATCGATTTGATCGCAGGTATGTGATGATTGCCAGCGATGTAGGCGCTGGATTGAGCACGTTATTCCTTGTGTCGATGTTCTTCAATGGACAACTCCAGGTCTGGCATGTTTACACCGCTACAGTTATCAACTCGATTTGTAATGCCTTTCAGTGGCCCGCGTTCTCAGCTGCTACTACAGTACTGGTTCCCAGGGAACACTTGGGTCGTGCCAGCGGCATGACTCAGCTTAGCGAAGCTTTATCACAGCTCATCGCTCCTGCAGCAGCAGGAGCCTTGCTTGTCACCAAAGATATGGGCTTTATCTTTATGGTTGACTTTGGAACTTTGCTGCTAGCGGTGCTGACATTGGTCATGGTGCGAATTCCATCACCACTCCCAGTTGACGAGCCCGAGGAAGACAAGCAGTCAATTTGGAGTCAGGCAGGATTCGGATGGAGATACATAGTAGCTCGACCGGGACTGTTGGGGTTGCTCGTGTTCTTTTCGACGGTTAATTTCTTTACCGCCATGATGAGTCCCCTGTTGTTTCCGATGATCCTAGAGTTCACTGATGAGAAGGTTCTTGGATTTCTGTCCTCGATCGTCGGTGTAGGGATGCTGGTGGGAACTGCGGTTATGAGTGTCTGGGGTGGTCCACGTAATAGGGTGCATGGAGTGCTTGGGCCAACATTGATTGTCGCATTAGGTGTGGCAATGCTTGGCCTTCGTGAATCAATTCCCCTTGTGGCAATTGCAGGATTCATGTTCATGTTTGTGTTGCCCATCCTTAATGGCTCCAGCCAAGCTCTTTGGCAATCCAAGGTTGAAGCTAGCCTGCAAGGAAGGGTTTTCACAGTTCGACGAATGCTTGCTGTTTCCGCTGCTCCTCTTGCATATGTAATTGTTGGCCCCCTTGCAGATCATGTATTCGAGCCATTGATGACGCCTGGAGGACTGCTATCCGACAGTGTAGGACAGCTTATCGGGGTAGGTGACGGTCGAGGTTATGCCCTGTTAATGATCTTGATAGGTGTTATGCTTGCTGCTGCTACTACCATCGCCTATCTGAATCCGAGAGTACGCAATATTGAAAACGAGATACCAGACGCTGTGCAGGAAGAAAACTCTTTGGTATAAAGAATTGGACGATTAACTATTCGAGGTAGAGCTGTGGTAATTTCGCCCACAATGCCAGCACAGAAAAACAAGATCCGACCTATGGACCCATTCCGGGACATGCGCGCATTGGCCGATCTTCTCGAACTCGCATTCGGAGAGGTACTGGACAGCAGCGGAAGGCAGATGATACGCGAGGCTCGATCGTGGGCATCTGCCAGATATCTGTATCAACCTCTGCAGCTACTGACTGGTTCTATGTCGCCTTTGGGACCGGGCTTTGTTTGGGTGAAAGATGACAAGATCGTGGGACACACCACATTGATCCGATCGAATCGACGACCAGGAGTATGGCAGATTGCAAATGTCGCGGTGCATCCACAATATCAAAGGCAGGGAATTGCTTCGGAGCTGATGAAACACGTTCTGGAGCTAGTTAGGCGCAAAGATGGAAGGCTGGTTGCACTCCAGGTCAGGAGAGAATCTGCGGCAGTGGGTCTTTATGATAAATTGGGCTTTGAAGCAC
>JBDLKB010000181.1:0-3555 GCA_039714055.1 Chloroflexota bacterium | reverse complement strand
AACATGTTGGGCAGCATTAACAGCAGCCCTTGCGACGCAGTAAAGGTCGTGACCAACGATCCGGTTTGGATTGCACCGTGTAATGCACCAGCAGCGCCGCCTTCGGACTGCATCTCCACTACTAACGGTACCGTATCCCATAGGTTCGTCTGTCCCGTGGCTGACCAAGCATCTGCATGCTCACCCATCGAGCTTGACGGGGTAATAGGATAAATGGCGATGACCTCGCTCAATTTATGCGCAACATATGCTGCAGCCTCGTTGCCATCGATAGTCACCATTTCTCGTTTTGACATCTATTTGCTCCTTATTTCTCAATTCAATGTTACTATTCGAGCCCTGTTCTATCTAGTTGCTTGAATGTGCTTTGGCTTGGATACCCTTTTCATATCCCTGCTTTAGCACATTAATATTAGATTCTACCAAATGTTGTTTTCTTTGCGGTAAGTGGTCCTTCAGCGCTTGCTCGACAGCCTCAATGCTCACCACTGGATTTACTGCAAGCATTGCCCCCAACAGTACCATATTCGTCATTCGTTTGTCACCCATGTCTGTCGCGATATCCGTTCCAGGGATCTCAATGACCACTAAATCATCGCGCGTCGCCTCGAAACTAACCATTGTGCTGTTTACGATCAATATTCCGCCTGGCTTGAGCTCATTATGGAACTTTTCCATCGAAGGATTGTTTAGCACTATAGCAACATCGGGATTTCGCACAATGGGAGATCCTATCTCAGAGTCAGAGATGATAACAGTGCAGCGTGCCACACCCCCTCGCATTTCTGGTCCATAGGACGGGATCCAACTCACCTGATGGTCAGTATCCATGGCAGCATAAGTGAGAACCTGACCCGCAAAGAGAGCGCCTTGACCACCGAATCCGGAAACCACTACTGATTGATGCATGGTTACTCCTTAGAGTGATTTGACCTCATCGATGACCTTATAGTCACCAAGAGGAAAATACGGGATCATGTTTTCCTTTAGCCAATCAAGCGAGGTCAAGGGATCAATCTTCCAGTTGGTCGAACAGGTTGAGAGCAACTCAACCATGGAAAATCCCAGACCCGCCTGCTGCACCTTGAATGCGGTAGTTATCGCCTTCTTTGCCCGTCGTATATGCTTTGGGTCATGCAGCGACTGGCGGGAGATGAAGGATGCGCCATCTAGGGTGGCAAGCAGTTCAGACATCTTTAATGGATGTCCAGCTAGGGAAATGTCACGTCCTCTAGGAGATGAAGTTGTCGCCTGCCCTTCAAGGGTTGTAGGTGCCATCTGTCCGCCGGTCATGCCATAAATGGCATTATTGATAAAGATGACAGATATATTCTCTCCCCTGCCGGCAGCATGAACGATCTCACCCGTTCCAATCGCTGCCAGATCTCCATCACCTTGATAGGTAAATATTGTCTTGTCTGGGTTGGCACGCTTCATACCTGTTGCCATTGCCGGTGCGCGACCATGCGCAGCTTCCGCGAAATCAACGTTGAAATAATAATATGCCAGAACTGAACATCCAACTGGCGCTATTCCGATGGCTGTTTCTCGAAGACCCAATTCATCCAGCACCTCAGCCACCAGACGATGAGAGATGCCATGTGTACAGCCAGGGCAATAGTGGGTGTGAGCTTCAGTGAGTGCAACCGGTCGCTGATATACAAGCTTCTCGACCATCTCAGCCATTGTTCAACTCCTCGTGGATTCTCTCCACCACTTCAAGTACTTCATCTGGTAGGGGAACGATTCCACCTGTGCGGCCGTAGAACACTATCTCAACGTCTTTGCCAACTGCCAAGCGGACATCATCAAGCATCTGGCCTGCAGACATTTCCACCACCAGGATCTTTTTCACCTGTTTGGACAGGTCCTCTAGTCTCTGGTCTGGAAATGGAAAAAGGGATATGGGTCGGAATACACCGGCTTTGATTCCCTTTTCTCGCGCCATGTCTGAAGTAGTGCTTGCGATGCGCCCCATGGTGCCAAATGCGACTATTAGGATCTCAGCATCATCCGTAAGGTGTTCCGCATATCGCACCTCATTTCGCCTTATCTCAGCTATCTTGGCTTGCAGACGATCGTTCAGCGCTTCCAGTCTCGGCGCACCCAATTCAAGAGAAGTGATGATCCGATGCTCACGTCCGTTTGCCCCTTCCAAAGCCCAATTAGGACGATCAGTCTTGATTGATCGCATCGGCGGCATCGTTGCTGGTTCCATCATTTGCCCAATATTGCCGTCTGCCACCACAACTACAATAGTGCGGTACATATCTGCTAGATCAAAGGCTTCATAGATCAAGTCCACCGCTTCTTGTACTGTTGCCGGTGCCAGAACCAACGACTTGAAATCACCGTGCCCCGCACTCCGCGTGACCTGGTGATAATCACTTTGACTGGGTTGGATGTTTCCCAGTCCAGGACCACCACGCATGATATCTACCAATACCACTGGAACCTCAGAAGCGGCAATATAGGAGAGACCCTCCTGCATCAGACTGATACCCGGGCTAGATGAGGAAGTCATGGTCCTAACCCCGGTACAGGCAGCACCGTACACCATGTTGATTGCGGCTAATTCACTTTCCGCTTGCAGAAACGCTCGGTCCAGGTCGATCATGCGGTGCGAAAGGTATTCCAATAACTCTGTCTGTGGAGTGATCGGATAACCAAAGTAAGCCACCAAGCCAGCTCGTACCGCAGCTTCTGCTAGCGCTTCATTTCCTTTCCATAGTTCACGAGCCATTATGTCTTCCCTCTGCTAGGTGGTCTTTCTAACCGGAACAGATCGATAAACGGTGATGCATACATCAGGGCACATCACTGCGCACAAGCCGCATCCTGTGCAGCGTTCCATGTCTGTGACTTCAACTGGGGTATATCCCCTGTCATTCAGTCTGTTGGAGAGTTCTAGAATCTCCTGAGGACAAACAATGGTGCACAATCGACAAGCCTTGCACCTCCCTTCATCAATTACTATCCGTCCCTTTGCCATTCATACCTCCATGGTGATTGACATGGTGCAAGCATTCCTTCCCGGTATCACTTTGCTTATTCGCGCTAATACTTACACACTAATCTGGGGCTCTCAACTCAACAGTACACGGCAAACAATCTGATCCACTTGAGTTATTATGAATTGTATACGATTTTACGGTGAATCACCATGTCAAGTCTCATTGACACACAGTGAAATATCTCACCTACCAAGTCGACATTGAGCTCGTGGTGTGTTAGAGTCTCTCTATGCTCATATCCATTCTTTCCCGCGACGCGCGACTCTATAGCACCCGTCGCTTGGTTGAAGCTGCTCGCAGACGTAATCATCGGGTGGATGTGGTCAACCCGCTTGATCTGAGAGTAGAGCTGGGAGAAGTCTATGGACCTTTGCATCGGGAGTTAGGTGCCCTTGTTCCTCGAATCGGCGCTTCCATCACTGAATATGGATGCGCCATCTTGCGTCAACTTGAACAACGTGGACACTGGTCATTGAATCCATCCTATGGAATCACCAACTCTCGCGACAAACTCACCAGTCTACAGATCATGCAAGGCGAG
>JBDLKB010000180.1:0-3588 GCA_039714055.1 Chloroflexota bacterium | reverse complement strand
GCACGTTCGATCATCTTGGAACCAAAAGTGTTGCTTCTCGATGAACCTACGGCAAATCTTGCTCCTTGATGCGGTGGAGCGATTGTTCAAAAGATCGCACATTGGCTGGATCAAGATTTGCCGTAGGTTCATCGAGAAGCAACACGTCTGGTTCCAAGATGATTGAACGTGCCAGCGCGACCCTTTGCATCTCGCCACCTGAAAGGTCTAGCGCACGCCGTGCTGCCATGCTTTGCATTCCTACCTGTTCTAGGGCTCGCATTGCCATTTCATCTCCATCAGGGTCACCACGGAAGCGCAACCCTAAAAGCACGTTTTTTATGACCGAACCTCTGACCAGTAGAGGACGCTGGAAAACAGTTGTGATCAGACGACGGACATCAGTGCCTACACGGGTGCTTCTATCGACAACATGGCCTTTGAATTCAATAGTGCCTTCTGAAGGTGGCTCAAGGAAATTGAGCAGGCGTAAGAGCGTGCTCTTTCCTGCTCCGGAGGGACCAACTACCGCTAGCATCTCATGTGGGTATATGTCCAGTTCATGAATGTGCAGTACACGGCGCTGTTCATACTCCTTCTGTATACCGCAAAGACGAAAGGTATATTGATTCATGCAGTCCTGCTCCGTCCTTGAAGAAGGATCACAAGCGCGCTGGCCAGGAAGGTGATTGAGATCAGAATAAAACCTAGTGCCATTGCCAGTTCAAAGTTACCTTTGCTAGTTTCAAGCACGATGGCACTGGTAAGAACTCGGGTTCGATGGGCTATATTGCCTCCTACCATCATCACCGCACCTACCTCTGAGATGATGCTGCCAAAGCCAGCTATGACAGCAGCAATTACTCCATTTCGTGCCTCAGAGAGAATCGTGACTGCTGTCTGTGCGGGTGTGGCTCCTAGGCTGCGGAGTTGAAGAGCGAGCTGCCGATCAATACTAAGAACTGCAGTCATGGTGAAACCGGCAATGATCGGGGTAGAAATGATTACCTGGGCGAAAATCATTGCTCCAGGTGTAAAGAGGCTTGGTAGAATGTTCTGAATAAAAGTGGGAACGGATGAACCTCGAGAAAGCAGAACGTAGGTAAACAGCCCAGCTATCACTGGAGGTAATCCAAAACCGGTATAGATCAGTGCCACCGCAGCTCGTTTTCCAGGGAAAGAACGCAGACCGATAAATGCTCCGATGGGAATGCCGATCAGAGTAGCGATAAAAAGCGCGGCGCCAGTTACACGGAGTGACAGCAGGGTGATCTCGATCAATGTCGAATCACCACTGGACAGCATTGTAAGGGCTCGCAGAATACCTTCCCATGACCAGGACATTGAATCTGCTCCTATAGTGCCCAGCGAACTGTGCCAGATTGTGAGAAATCACAACCAGATAGATGTTCTGCGGCTCTGGTAAAATCAGTCGAGTCAAGTAACTCGAACAGTAAGGTCATCTCGGATTGGTGAAATGTTGATTCCCGACAGACCAGTTCGTAGCGTTCCTGAACCAAGGTAGTAAATCTCAGTCCGTAACTGTCAGCGGCTGATCGGGTGCCTAGTCCTACATCACCCCCTCCTTCAGCAAGAACGCGAGCAACAGATAGGTGAGTTGGGAAGCTGCTATGGTACCCTCCGATGGCACTAGTATCGATGCCTTTATTACGCAACTGCGCGTCTAGCCAAACCCTGGTTCCTGATCCTGGTTGGCGATTGACAAATGTGATTCCAGTCTGACCAAGGTCCTCTAAAGAATCAAATGACAGGCGGCACGACGGAGAAATCATCATTCCCAATTCACGGTGGAAGAGAGTGACAAGAGCCAACTGTTCCCCTGGCATGATCCTTCGAACAAAGGGAAGGTTATACGAGTCAGAAGATTTATCCCATAGATGCGTTCCCGCAATGTCGGCGCGATCTTGTGAAAGCGCGATCAAACCGCCCAAGCTGCCGGCAAACTCAATATCAAGTCGCACAGGCTCGGGCAGATCTTGGAGCATCTTTACCAAGACATTTATTGCCATATCGTGACTGCCGCTAAACCGAATCGATCCAGTTTGAGTGGATACCGGTGTTTCTTGCTCTGGGCGACTTTCTCTGATGTCCTCCCAACGGAGCGAAGCGATTCGCAGCGCTTCCATGGCACGCTCTGGAGTTTCACCAAGAGCAAGTGACTGAAGAAGAAAGCGCTCTGCTTGATTCACCAAAGTTGCCCACTGCAGGGAAGGGCGCTCCCGAGATGAGTCATCAGAGACGACAGTGCCGCTTCCAGCATGGCTAATCACCAAACCTTCGTCAGCAAGTTGGGAGTAGGCACGTGAGACAGTGCCGGGAGCACAATTGAAATCGCTGGCAGCTTGGCGGATCGAGGGAAGACGCTCGCCTTGGGCTAGATCACCAGTGATTATCCTGCGACGGAAGGTTTCAGCTATTTGATTAGAGAGCAGCGATTGAGATTCCATCTAATGTCTCAAGTGTAATGGCACAAGTGTAACAATGATCTCTATATGTGCAAGCTGCTGGGGTGAGATAGATGTGATTACTTATGATTGAACATGATAATTAGTGAGCGATAATTACGCGAATATTTGACAGATTTCGAGTCAAACCTATAATCTGACTATCCGATGGACATATTGCCCGCAGTTCGACAGCGAAAAATCAGTGACAAGATACAAGCGGAACGCTATGTTTCGGTGACCGAGTTGGTGGATATCCTCGGAGTGAGTCCAGCGACAGTGAGGCGGGATTTGGAACTCTTGGAGCGCAACGGCACAATCGAGCGGGTCCGTGGAGGAGCCGCCGCCAGCACCACACCTCTGCGCAAAGCGAAGCATTACTCTGAAGATGCAGACACGGTTGCTGAACGCATTGGCAGCGCAGCAGCGCAAAGCATCCTGCCGAATGAAACAGTATATTTGGGTCCAGGCAAACTCACCTATGCCACAGCGCGAGCGCTATACGATCGACAAGATGTCACTGTCATTACCAACGGGTTGGAGAATGCATACTGGCTGGCTCGAAACACCCAAATCCCGACTGTGATCACTGGAGGACGGGTAGGGCGAACCCGAGTTGGGCTTGATGGTCCGCTCGTGCATTATGCGTTGGACCTGATTCACGCCGACCGGTTCATTTTGGAGGCAGCCGCTCTTTGCCCGGACCAAGGTTTGATGGACTCTGATCTCGCCCAAGCTGAGTTGAATCGCGAATTGTTCAAGCTACCAGGTGAGATAGTTGTGTTGGTCCCGCCAAATCGCATTGGTGGAGTCGGTGGTGTGAATGTTGGATCTGCTAGCGAGGTCGATCTCATCATAACGGGCAGATCCGCCCCTGGAGCAACTCTCTGGGATCTTTCTCAGATGGGAATAAGCATTATTTCGGTATAGCAGCGCAAAAGCGCAAGGAGAAGTCAGAATGGCAAGTGTAACTTATCGAGATGTGACCAAAATGTTTGGCGACGTCGTCGCCGTCAAAGATCTCGACATCGAGATTGAAGACAAGTTTTTAAGGGAAAACAGGGAGGAGCCCATGTTTATCTACTATCCCATGGTGCTTGTGCATAATCCCCCCAACATCCCTCCGGGAAAGGCTCCCGATGAG
>JBDLKB010000179.1:0-3593 GCA_039714055.1 Chloroflexota bacterium | reverse complement strand
GAATACATCCTCAAAATAGGTGATTGGGTGGGTGAATTATCAGAAGAGATACCCACGAGATGTGTCGTGGGAATAATGAATTGGAAGGCGTTGGATTACACTAGTCCAAGCTCTTTTGCTTTCTCTATGGCATCCATTCGTCGATTGACTTCCAATTTGCCATAGATATTCTTGATATGCGACCGTACCGTATTGGGCGAAAGAAACATCTTATCTGCAATTTCTGGAACGGAAAGGCTGGTGATCAAGAGGTTCATCACCTCCATTTCCCGCGTACTCAGTGGCTCTATCAAACCAAGTCGCTGGCTGATGGGTTCCTTTAGGAAAGAATCTAGTAGAAAGGTGACATAGTCGCTAATCTTTTTCTGTTCTGCTATCTTTTGCAGCAATTCCTTCATGATTTTCCCCTCACTGACAAATGTCCGCACATATCCTCCCGGCTCTGCGATGGTGAGGGCCTGGTGTAGTGTCTGCAAAGCACCATCGTAATCATGAGTGGTACTAAGGACCAGTGCTTGAAGGATAAGAACCTGGATCTTGTGATGTTTCCATCCTTTTTCATTAGTAGCCGCCAACAGTCGTGCCAGCAACTCCAGGCATTGATCGAGATTAGCATCTACCGATTTCTGGAATATCTGGGCTGCCAGAACCCGTGCCAGAGTGATATGGTTTAGATCGTAATGATAGCTAAATTCACCAACTACATTCAGCCCAGGAGCAGCAATCCAACGGTTTGCATGATTCAAATGCCCAGTAGATAACCACAATCGCACTCGACAATCATCTAGCCAGGCAGTAGCCCAGGGATCCAATTTGGTATTGATAGATATTTGATCTGCCAATTGCAGGGTTGCTCGAGTTCCGGCATAGTCTCCACAAGCTAATTGCACTTTTGCTTGGGCAGCATAAGCCTCAGTCAGCAAGTCGACATGACCTAGAATTTCACAAAGCTTCACCCCATCCTCTACAAAATTACGAGCCTGCACGAGGTCGTTCCATTCACAAGCTAGTTCGCCCAGTTTCACCAGAGGATACCCAGCATTCGGGTATTTTTGATCTCCTGGACCTTGAGCTAGAGATAGAGCCCGGTGCAACGTCGTTTCAGCTAACGCGAGCTTGGCTTGTGTCACTTGCTGTACTGCTGCGTAACATAGCGCAGATGAAGCTCGGAATGAGAATCCCCCTTTCAAAGCAGTTGATGCACATTCGACAAATACCTGTTCTGCTTTCGCAACATCCCCCTGGGCCCAATAAGCACCTCCTAGTGCGACTCCTGCTGTACCAAGTGTATAGAAATCAGTCTTGGGCAATAAACGCCATGCTTTCTCTGCTTGATCTATGGCCAGGGGAAGTTGCTCGTTGACTAGTGCGTAATGGGCGCGTACCGTAGCGATAGAGCCACCAAGCAATTTCTTTTCACTTTGGTCTTGAAATGTCGAGTCCATAAGAATTCTTTCTGCATTCTCTAGACATTCCTCTCCGCCTTCTCGCTGACCTGACCAATGCCGCGTCCAGGATTGGTATACGCACAGCCATGCACTTTGTCGGACCATGTCAGCCGGCAAAGTCTCAATCCACTTAGAAAGAACACTGTATTTGCTCTGCTGTAGCAGACTTTGTGCATACTTCACACACAAACGTGCCACACGCCAATAATCCTTGGCTGCGAGAGCATGTGCTACGGGTTCATCTACGAAACCCTGATCTTCTAACCATTGGCTGGCCCTTTGATGTATGACCGATATCTCGTCAGGATAAATCAGTGTCAATTGGTTACGCAGTAATTCAGAAAAGAGATGATGATAGCGGTACCATTCGCGTTGATCGTCTAGAGGAACCAGGAATAGATTAGCCTGTTCCAATCGGGATAACATGATTCGACTGTTTGATCTTTCTAACACCGAATCGCACAATGGAGCAGTCATCTGATCAAGCAAGGATGTTTTCAGTAGGAACTCCTGAACATCGGTTGATTGATGGTCTAGCACTTCCTCTAGCAGATAATCTAGAATGAAGCGGTTTGTCCCAGTAAATGCTCTTATAAAACCTGACAAATCACTCTGATTCAGCATAGACAAGGCTGCCATCTGCAATCCAACAATCCAGCCTTCAGTTTGTCTTCCAAGAGCAACAACATCTTCGGTAGACAGACCAAACTTCATTATCGCATTCAGGAAGGTGACAACTTCCTGATGCGAAAAACGCAAATCCTCAGCGCGTATTTCCATCATTGTGCGTCGGGCTCGCAACCGAGCCAGTGGCCAAGGCGGATCAAACCTACTGGATATAATCAGGTGCATTTTTGGGGGAAGATGATCCAAGAAGAAGATCAGCGAATCATGTACCATGGATTCCGTGATCAAGTGATAATCATCTAGTACAAGGAGCCAGCTCTGTGAGGTTGTAGATTCTGCTCTATCCGAGATTTCGTTGATCAATTCAATAAGCAATGACCTAATGGGTGGAGGTTGGGGTGTTTGCAGTGCTGAGAAGACAGTTTTTCCTGTTTCTGGTTTGATTGTCTGTATTGCGGCTAAAACATATGTCCAGAAACGAGCAACATCATTGTCACCCCTGTCGATCGAAATCCATGCAACAGTCAGATCGCATTCTGAGATCCATTCCTGCAGCATAGTGGTTTTGCCGAAACCCGCTGACGCTGAAATGAGCGTTAATTCGTGAGCGAAAGCTTGATTCAATCGTTCAACCAAGTGCGAACGGGGGACAAGGTTCGGGCGAGGTGGGGGTAGATAAAGTTTTGTCTTTAGTAGAGGATAAAGCACCAAAGAGTTCCTGGGTGGGTTAGCAACAAACTACTACTAGACTATTGTATAACGCAATTATCTTATCACAAATCTTTATATGGACTGGGAACAATGGCGTTACTTGACAATGCTTTCAGAGCAGTTAGAATCTTTAAGCTTAACAATCAAATCACTGATGCATTGAGCAGGAGTAGTAGGCCATCCCTGCAGCGAAGTGGGATTACCCGGTGCAAGCCCACTCCCAGCGCCATTCAGGGAGCGCTAACAAGGCTGAACTCGCCTGTGAGCATTGCTGGTAAATCAAAACGACTAGCCAGCACCGGGTTGCGCCCGATATAGCGCCTGAGTGGACGGGATCACTCCCGTCAACCAGGGTGGTACCGCGGAGAATATGGAGCCCTTCGTCCCTGAGACGAGGGGCTTTTTCTATTCCTGCGGACAATGAAGAAGACGGATAAATAACTGGAGGATAATACAATGACGGAGCGTTACGAACCCGGCATAATCGAATCCAAGTGGCAGAAGAAATGGGAAGCCGACCAACTTTACCGGTCAGTTATCGATCCCAACAAGGAAAAGTTCTATCTGCTCACTATGCTGCCCTATCCCTCAGGTGATCTTCATATCGGCCATTGGTACGCTATGACACCCCCAGACGCGGTGTCGCGCTATCTGCGCATGAAAGGCTACAATGTGTTGTATCCAATGGGATTTGATGCCTTTGGATTACCAGCCGAGAATGCCGCCATTCACCGCAACATCCATCCAAAGACATGGACCAAGTCAAACGTCGAATATATGCGTAAACAAATGAGGAGCATGGGGACC
>JBDLKB010000178.1:0-3618 GCA_039714055.1 Chloroflexota bacterium | reverse complement strand
TGAGCAGAAATGGCGGCGGCTACTGCGGTCTGTTCTGATTCGAGAGTTGGTTTGGGAAGAGGTGACTGTGTCTGAGGTTCTGGCAAGGCAGGCTCAGGTTCATCTTCTTCCTCATTCTCCGGGGTTGCGGGAACTTGTGTCACGACTATTGCCTTGCTTGTCACACCCACGAATCCACAGCAGGACGATAGACTAACAAGGTATATAGCAGCAACAGCCAGTGCTGCAAACCTGTATCTCCTAGCCAATTCCGCCTCGCTCAACTACCCGTTTCATGGTTGCCATCAAACGTTCTTCTGCTTCCTGCCGCAACTGCTCAACCTTAGCACGCCATATGTCAGCCAGCACCTGGTCCTTGAGCGATGACCCGTTCACCAACACGTTTAGAGCGGCAGACTCTACCGCTGCTCGCGCCATTTGCGCCCCAACCCCAACGTCAGTGAGGGCATATGTATTGCCAATTTTTGCCAGCTCAAGCAAAATGTCCATCACTTGGATTGCGCTCTCTGCAGTGCGCAAGGGAACCTCGCCCGCATATCGCGTCGCATCCTCGATCATCTCCTCTGCCTTGGCACTGTCCGCATCCTCGAGGCGAGAATATCGCATCGCTTTCACTACCTGTTCGTAAGCAGCCGAGTCCTCCTTGGCTGCATCAAGCAATTGGTTCTGCAATTGCGCAAGCTCATCCAGCAGCCGGGCTGCATCGGCATGAACCTCAACGTATCTCTTTCTGTTCAAGGTAAGCTGGGAGACCATACTGCCCAGCGCGGATGCTAACGCAGCGGCAACTGCTGCCACCGATCCACCACCGGGAGTGGGCGTTCCCGCCGCTACTGCTTCCAACAGTTCGCTTGCGGCATCAACTGGATCATCCGCTTCACCACTCTTTAGTGCATTCTCCAGAACCTGATCACTCTCAAGGTCGTGTAATCCCAAATACCATTTCGCCGAATCGATCAACGCTTGCTGCGGGATCAAACCTACCAGTTCAGTGTGGGTCACCGCAGCTCCATATTGAGCTGCTTCAACTCGTATCAGCTCTAGCACCTGGTGGATTGGTGTCTTGCCAAAGTCAGTCAAGTTCATGCTTATCTGAGCCGCACCATCCACTTCCAGGCCCAATGCCTTCACAAAGCGCAATCCCCCACTGCTGTGTCGAATGGACCGCGCGATTTTCTGGGCTACGGACACATCGCTGGTGCTGAGATAAGCGTTGAATGCGATCAGGAATGGTCGGGCGCCGATGATGGTGGCGCCGCTCTTTCGAGGTTCAGCCGGCCCATAGTCCGGTTTACGATCGGGATCGACTCCAACCTGCTCCTTCCATATTTCGTATTCTCCCCGGCGCACATCTGCTAGATTCCTGCGCTCTGGCATCATTGCCGCATGTTCATAGAGATACACGGGATGGGCAAGTTCTGCACCCACCCGTTTCCCCAACCTTCTTGCCAGCTCAGCACATTCAGCTATGCTGATACCGCTAACGGGAATAAAGGGCACTACATCCGCTGCCCCTAGTCGGGGGTGTTCTCCCTCATGCTCGTCGAGATCGATCAGCTCGTTGGCGGCAGCTATACCTCGAAACGCCGCTTCACTGACGCTTTGCGGATCACCGGCAAAGGTGACCACCGTCCGGTTATGACTCTCATCAGAGCTTGCGCTCAGTACCTGAACTCCGGTCACAGAACCGATAGCGTCGGTGATCTGCTGGATCACCTCCGGATTCCTGCCCTCGCTGAAATTGGGAACGCACTCGACAACTGCTTTCATCTTCTTCTCCATTTGTAGTGACACAACTTGCAAGAAATCCGGACAAGGAAAAACTCACCGTCGGTCCAACTACAGTGCGAAATTATACCTACAAGCCTTCTCCTGTCCATCTGACCGCCCTACGGTGCCGTGCCCGTTCCTTGTGATAGAATCCCGATGTGTTGCCCTGGAATCGATCTGAATTCGCCTTATCCACCACCGATGTGGCTCGCGCTCTGCTTGGTTCTTTGCTGGTGCACAATGTGTCCTATGACGGCAGTGAACATCAGCTTGTGGTGCGCATTGTGGAGACAGAGGCATATCTGGGACCTGAAGATGCTGCCTCTCATGCAAGGTTTGGGAAGACCAACCGCTCCAAGACCATGTTCGGTCAAGTCGGCAGAGCTTATGTCTATTTCACCTACGGTGTACATTGGATGTTCAACGTCGTCGCCTATCGCAACTGTCCTGCTGGTGCCGTGTTGATACGTGCAGGAGAACCGGTATCTGGAGAGGACATAATGCGGCAGTTCCGCCCGGTGCGGCAGAGAAAGCAGCTCACCAACGGTCCCGCAAAGCTCTGTCAGGCTCTTGGCATCACTGGTGAATACGATGGTTTGGACCTGTGTATAACTGGAAACTCAATCTGGTTGGCGCACTCGCCTTCGTCAGATGCCTTCACCGTAAAAACTGGTCCCCGCATCGGTTTGGGATCCTGTTCCGAACCGTGGCTGAGCCAGCCGTACAGATATTGGATCGATGGAAACGAGTTCGTGTCCCGGTAATTCTTGGAGGAAGATGTAATGTCACTATTGAATGGTAAAAAGGCGTTGGTATTTGGCGTGGCAAACAAGTATTCGTTGGCGTGGGCAATTGCCCAGGAATTGAAAAGCCACGGGGCTGAGATCGGTCTCTGCTACAGTCATGAAAGACTGGAGCGCCGAGTCAAGTCGTTAGCGCCTGAAGTTGATACGGATTCCATCTATCTCTGCGATGTGACCAAGGACGACGATATCACTGCCCTGGTGCAAGCGGTGGAAAAAGATTGGGGCAAGGTCGACATCCTGGTTCATTCCATCGCCTTTGCTGACACCGAGGACCTGAACAACCGCTACGTTGAAACCTCGCGCGCTGGTTTTCTCAAAGCCATGGAAATCAGCGTGTATTCGTTAGTCACCCTCGCCCAGACCTTCGAACCTCTTATGATGGATGGCGGCTCAATCATTGCCCTGAGCTACTATGGCGCCGAGAAAGTAGTACCTCACTACAATGTCATGGGTGTTGCGAAAGCAGCTCTTGAGGCTTCAGTCAGATATCTGGCGTCGGAACTGGGGGCAAACAACATAAGAGTGAACGCCATAAGCGCGGGACCAGTCAAAACCTTGTCCGCTGGAGCATTTCATGGGTTCCGCGATATGTTGAGCTATGTGGGCAATAGAACTCCATTGCGGCGCAACATTGATCGCAGTGAGGTTGCCAAGAGTGCTTTGTATTTATTGAGTGACCTTTCTTCCGGTGTAACCGGCGAGATTCTACACGTAGACGCTGGATACAACATCATGGGTATGATGGAACCAATTGAGGAGGACTAGTGGCGGTTTATCGCGACAACATCGAATTTAGCACCGGTGGGCATGCCGACACGCGTGACCTGACTGGTGCAGCGGAAGAGATCTTGCGCAATAGCGACCTCGATCAAGGCATCATGGTGCTGTTCTGCTCCAGCTCCACCAGCGGATTGACCACCATTGAATATGAAAGCGGCGCGCTCAGCGACCTAAAACGCGTATTCGATGAGATCGCTCCCCAGAATCGAGAGTACCGTCACAATCTGCGTTGGGGTGACGGCAATGGCCACAGTCATGTCCG
>JBDLKB010000177.1:0-3634 GCA_039714055.1 Chloroflexota bacterium | reverse complement strand
GCCCAAGAGATTGCTACATGGCATAAACACATAGTGATCAAGATACCAGTCACAGAAGCCGGACTCCAAGCCATGAACCAGATCAGGTATTGGTGGGTAGATGCCTCGGGAACGCTACATACGGACAAGAATGATGTCCCTAGCGATGCCACTGAACTAGCCTGGAAAGCGCGTGTAAATGCAACACTGGTATTCTCAGCAGCACAAGGTTTACTAGCCGCGCTAGCGGGTGCCGCGTACGTCTCACCTTTTGTCGGAAGGCTTGATGATGGCGGTCTGGGAGGTATGGATATTGTTCAGGAGCTGGTGGAGATATTCGATAATTATGGCATCGGATGCGAAATCATCGCCGCAAGCTTGCGACATCCAACCCATGTTATCGAAGCTGCGCTCGCTGGCGCAGACATCGCCACAATACCCTTTGGGGTGTTGAAGAAGATGGTGGCACATCCCTATACTCAAGTTGGTCTAGAGGCATTTACTGCTGACTGGGCACAGGTGAGTAAGGATACGGGCTAGTTCTAGCCAGGGTTTGGCCAGTAAATCAGTCGCCGGAAACAAAACGAGCGACAGTAACACCCCAACCACCCTCTCCGTCTTTGCCGTCCTCATGATGAGTAATATGAGGGTGATGTCTTAGTGCGTCTTTAACTGCTTGTCGGAGTCTCCCCGTGCCTTTGCCATGAATAATGCGAACAAAGGGAGCATTGGCAAGAAAGGCATTGTCGAGAAAGCGGTCCAATCTATCAAGGGCATCAGCAACGCGTTCGCCACGGATATCGAGTTCCATGCTGCTGACTGAACTCTTGCGTGTGGTCACAGAGCCACGGGGTAGATCGGATCGCACCGAATCTGAGCGCTCTCTAAGTTCAAGATCTTCGATGGCTGCGCGTGTTCTCAAGCCCCCAATCTGTACTTGAACCTCTTTTGTACCAACTGACAACACCTCACCTTCAACCTGAAGCGTGTTTATCCAAACCTTATCTCCCTCTTCGAATCCTTCCTTAGCAGGCTGCCCCTTGCTTGGTTCTGTCTTTTTGCGGCTGCGATGGAAATCTTTGGCAAGTTTCTCCACCGCTCGAATCTGATCCAAGCTAGAGCCTTCTGACTGAATTCTGCGGCGCAACTGTCGTATCTCACGACGAAAGTCTTCCAATTCATTGTCAGCTTGAATTCGCGCGTCTTGCAACACCCGCAACCGCTCAAGATCAATGCGCTTTAACCTTTCTTGAACCTGGCTCTCGACAGATTCAGAACGCTCACGAGCCTGTTGAGCCTTTTCAAGTTCCTCCTCAGCTTGCCGGCGAGCCTTGTCCATAGACTCGAGCATGTCTTCAGCTCGCAATCCAGTTTCTGACATGAACGCTCGAGCAGTTGACAACAGAGATGCATTCAGACCCAGTCTCTCGGCGATGGCAAAGGCATTTGATCTACCGGCGAGTCCAATGCGGAGACGGTAAGTAGGCGCTAACGTCTCCAGGTCAAACTCTACACTAGCGTTGGTAACCCCTTCGGTTTCGTTTGCCAGCAGTTTTAGCTCGGGATAATGAGTAGCTATGAAGGTAATGCAACCATAGTCTCTCACCTTGATCAGAATGGCACGGGCAAGTGCGGAACCTTCAGAAGGATCAGTGCCCGCTCCAAGTTCATCTAGCAACACTAATGACTCAGAATCTGCCTGTTCCAGGATCTGAATCACCTGCGTCATATGACCAGAAAATGTTGAAAGATTCTGTTCAATAGACTGTTCATCACCGATATCGGCAAACACCTGACTGAACACCGACAAGGTGGCATCTTCGCAGGGGAGATGTAGACCAGACTGAGCCATGAGCACCATGAGCCCTATTGTCTTGAGTGCGACAGTCTTACCGCCAGTGTTTGGACCAGTGAGAACCACAACGTGAACGCTAGAATCGAGAACAACATTGATGGGCACCACATCGTTGACGGGGATGAGCGGATGCCGCACCTGAAGCAGAGATACTGTTGCCCCTGATGGATTTGAATTGTCTTTGGTGTTTCCGGTTCGGGGAACCATACGGGGGCAGACGGATGATGTAGCATCAGCGTATCGTGCTTTGGCAGTGATGCTATCAATACGAGCAATCACCTCGACATCCAGAGTGATCGCAACTCCATGTTCAGCAACTAGATTTGAAAGCTGATAAAGAATCTTTTCAACTTCCTGCTCCTCAGCAAGCACAATCTCAGCCAGTTTGTTGTTTAGGTTGACGACAAACAGCGGTTCCACCCAGATAGTTGCGCCGCTGGCTGATTGATCGTGAACGATACCTGGAACTTTGCCTTTGAAATTGGATTGAACCGGCACCACCCAACGACCGCCGCGCTGGCTGAGAATTGGTTCCTGCAAGAAGCGGGATGAATCAGAGCGCAAGAAACTATCAAGACGGTCCTTGACTCGATCCCGAAAAATACGAAGTTCACGCCTGATTCGCGCCAGTTCATCACTGGCAGAATCGAGAATGTTGCCCTGGTCATCAATGGAACGACTGATGGCGTCTGCTAGTTCAGGCGGCGTCTGAATTGGTTTCGCAATCGACCACAAAAGAGGAGACATTTCACGGTTAGAGGATAGGGTACTTCTGACGCGCCTGGCAGAGGAAAGTGTCTGTTGAATATCGAGCAGATCATTTGGGTATAGTATCTGGCCGAGTGAGGCTCGTTCGACCTGCTGCCGCACATCACGAGCTCCTCCCACGCTGAAATCAGGCGACTGACTGATTAACTGCCGCGCTTCTTCTGTCTCCGCAACCAGTTGCTGTGCAGAATCCAAGTCCCATGCAGGAGAAAGATCCAGAATTGCCTCCGCCCCAGCAGAGAACACAGCGAAAGATGCAACTTGGTTCAGGACCTTGTTGAATTCAATGGATTTAGGTATCACGTTCACAGCCAGAAGAGTTTAACAGAGTGCAAGTCAGAAACAAGATCTTTGAGAGGAACGACGTTAGTCAGTGATCAAACAAGCTCTGCCACCGATTATGTGGTTAATCAATCGGAATCGGACCGGTAATTCGTCCAGAGCATGATGAACAGCTTCAAGTTGGTCTGCTGGGCAGATGAGGTGAATGTTGGGGCCAGCATCGATCGAAAAACACACAGCAATACCTTGACTCCGCCATCTTTGGACCACTTGAATCAGCCTCATAGTATCAGCCGACCAGTAATAGAGTCCACTCAACCAAGGAGATTCATCTATTCGGCTGGTCATAGCAATCGCGTGCATCGAAACCGTATCCCGTTCAGTTATGTTCGCAAATTGATCAAAATCACGAGTTAGGATCGATGCCCGCAATTGATCTAGTGAATCATCAAGTGCAGCCAACCGAGCCTGGTACAGAGGGCTAGTCCAAGCAGCCTTATGACCAGTTAGAGAGGAGTATTCCTTGGATTCCTCGCCCACAATGACAGTTATTACTCGCAGATCCCAGTAATCTGATGAAACCAGCTGCTGACATGTTGAAGAGGAATCATCAACACCAGCATGCCACTCTACAATTCCACCATGTATTGAGCGGCAGGCTGAGCCAGAGCCCTTACGAGCCAGTATAGCCAGATCAGAAGGTGCAAGGTCCAACCCGGCAGCGCGTGATCCAGCGAGAGCAAGAGCAGC
>JBDLKB010000176.1:0-3659 GCA_039714055.1 Chloroflexota bacterium | reverse complement strand
AGTCACTGGTGACCTTAACCTCGGTGACCATGACGTTACCACTCCTATGGGAAAGGCAGAGGGTCACAGACTATTGGAAAAGATTGGATTGGTTCCAGTCTTGCGAGCTGGACTTGGCATGGTCGAAGGTATTTGGGAAATGATGCCATCCGCAGAAGTGTGGCATATTGGCCTCTACCGCGATGAGGATACACTGCAACCAGTCGAGTACTATAACAAACTCCCGGTAATTCCGCGAGTACAAGTGTGTCTTGTCCTTGATCCCATGTTGGCAACTGGCGGTTCTGCAGTAGCGACAGTGGACATATTGAAGAAATGGGGGGCGCATCGTATCAAATTCGTGGGCATCATTGCCTCTCCGGAAGGAGTGGAGATGCTCTCTAGCGCTCATCCTGACGTGCCGATCTACCTTGGCGCGGTTGACGAGCGCTTGAATGAAATTGGATACATCGTACCTGGTCTAGGAGACGCTGGCGACAGGCAATTCGGCACAGGATAAGGTGCAACTCACCCTGGAAGAACGCGCCATGCTGGAGGGCAACCACGGTCCAGCAACTCAGCGCGCTATGGAGATCGTGGTTGCGCTTGGCAACATCTATGGTGCCGAATCACTGGTTCCTGTGGAGAGCGTTCAGGTTGCCGGGGTCAGCTACAAGAATCTGGGTGAAGCGGGGCTGGATTTTCTTAATCAATGGGCTGTTGACGGCGCCAGAGCGAGAGTCCCCACTTTTCTCAACCCCGCGGGGCTCGATCTGTTACAGTGGCAAGACCTTGGTTTCTCTCCCGAGTTTGCTCACAAACAACAACAAGTGATTGACACATTCGTGCGCATGGGAATCGAAGCAACCTGCACCTGTACTCCTTACCTGGTAGGTCATGTGCCATCTCCGAATGCTCACCTGGCGTGGGCGGAGTCCTCTGCGGTAAGTTTTGCCAACTCGGTGCTGGGAGCGCGAACAAATCGTGAAGGCGGTCCCTCTGCCTTGGCATCTGCTATAACCGGTCGAACCGCAAATTATGGACTGCATTTAGAGGAAAATCGTAAAGCAACACTGCGGGTTCAGATCGAATGCATAGTTGACGAGATCTCCGATTGGGCGGCACTAGGACATCTAGTGGGAAAGGTTGCCCGCAACCGAATTCCATATTTCACCGGCTTGACTCTGCCCGACTCTCACTGGGATCATCTAAAAGCGTTAGGAGCAGCGATGGCTGCCAGCGGAGCAGTCGCACTGTATCATATTGAGGGTATGACTCCCGAAGCTCAAATGAACGACATGCTGGCATCGACCTATGAGGATTGGACCATAACTGAGCTGGAAAACGCATACGAGGCACTGAACCAGGAGCACAGCAGCAAAGACATAGACATTGTTTGGCTGGGATGCCCGCATGCATCGGTTGAAGAGATCGAAAGGTTGGCACGCTTTGCCAAAGGACGATCCTTTGTTCCTACAGTATGGATCACTACCAGCCGCCAAGCCCGTGAGCGAGCTCTGGAAGAAGGTTATGTAAAGTCGATAGAAGATGCAGGCGGGAAGGTTGTGGCTGATACCTGCGCTGTGGTGGCACCCATCTCTGATCGTTTTCACCACATGGCTACACTAAGCGGCAAAGGAGCGCACTATATACCGTCGTACCACAACATCCCTACCTTTTTTGGTACTTGGGAACAACTCGAACATATAATGCTTACAGGAAAGAGCCCGATAGAGGCAATAACCAGTGGACAGGCGAAATGACCACCTCAATCCTGTTGAAAGGAAGGGTTATCAAGTCCGGGCACGCCCAAGGAAGCGCCTTGGTCAGCCCTGAACCTATCGGCTTTCTTGGCGGAGTAGATCCAGAGACTGGCTTGGTCACCGAGAAGGGTCATCCTTTAGAGGGTCAGAATGTAAGCGGTACAGTACTCTGCTTCCCAACCGGAAAAGGAAGCACAGTGGGCAGTTATGTGTTATACCGTATGGCGCAAGCTGGCACTGCACCGGCTGCTATCCTGAACCAAGAAAGCGAAGCCATAGTGGCAGTTGGCGCCATAATAAGCAACATTCCTATGGTGGACAAGATTGAACTGAGTCAGATAATGTCTGGCGATGACGTCAGAGTGGATGGAGATACGATAACGGTCCAGCGATAACCAAGCGGGTGAGGCTGAACTTTGTCACCAGGTATTGATGACCTTTGCCCGATGAGATTAGTTTCCCCATTACTAGAATGATGTGATGTTCAGTGGCATCTTGATCAACAATGGTTCTTTAACCGATGTAACGAGAGGTTCGCATGGCGAGATTACACGAGTATCAAGGTAAAGCAATCCTAGCCGCACACAAGATACCCACTCCAAAGGGGAAAGCGGCATCTACCCCCGATGAAGCACGAGAAATCGCCCAGGAAATCGACGGTCCAGTTATGGTCAAGATGCAAGCCTGGGTCACAGGCCGCGCTTCGATGGGAGGTATAAAGAAGGCAAGCAGTGCCGAAGAGTGTGCAGAACTAGCACAGGGTATGTTGGGCAGGCGGGTGAAGAACTTTAACGTAGAGCACGTTCTGATCGAAGAACAGCTTGACGTAGTGGATGAATACTATGCCGGCATTATTCTCGATGACGAAAACCAAGCCCCGGTAATGATCTTTAGCAGCATGGGGGGAACAGGCATTGAAGAGATTGCCCAAGAATACCCCGACAGAGTAGCACAAACGACTATTGATGTGGTGCGCGGATTGCAGGATTATCAAGCACGAGACGTGGCACGACGCGCCGGGCTTTCAGGCAAGTTACTGAATCGAATTGCATCAGTATTGGTTCGCCTTTGGCAAGTGGCACGAGATGTGGAAGCACGGTCAGCAGAAATCAATCCCCTGGTGGTCACTGCCGACGGCAAATTGGTGGCAGCGGATTGCCGCATCGTGATCGATGATTACGCCGTATTCCGCCATCCCGAGCTAGGCATTGAGATCGCACGGGAGATGGATCGACCCCCAACTGAGTTGGAACGGATCGCTTACCAAGTGGAAGCAAACGACTATCGAGGCACGTTCTTCTTTCTGCAAATGGAAGAGGATTTCGACAAAGGCGAAAAGGTGGTGGGGTTCCACGGCGCTGGCGGCGGCGGCAGTATGATGAGCATGGACGCAGTGCTTTCTCGCGGTTATAGACTGGCGAACTTTGTTGACACCAGCGGCAACCCTCCCGCATCCAAGGTTTACCGTGCCGCCCGTATCATTCTAGCTCAACCCAACATTGATGGTTATTTCGGTTCCGGCAGCGGCGTTGCCAGCCAGGAACAATTTCATTCTGCCCGAGGGTTGGTCAAAGCCTTTCTTGAAGAACCGCTGAACATTCCCGCGGTAATAAGATTGGGCGGAAACGCTGAGGACCAAGCGGTAGAGATATTGGAGCGGGTCAACGATTTCGTGTCAGCTCCAGTTGAAGGGTACCGCAAGGATGACTCTCCCGACCATTGTGCTGCCCGGTTGGACAGCTTGATCCAAAGTTATAATCCAGAGACAGCAAAGCCGGCATCGGCTAGAAGTCGACCAGTTCCCACAAAACCGTACACATTTGAAACCGTCACCGGCGGTTCAGTCACATTCGACCATGCTCTGTGCGCAGAGTGTACCAACAAGGTGTGCGTCACCGCTTGCGCCCGGCAGATCCT
>JBDLKB010000175.1:0-3671 GCA_039714055.1 Chloroflexota bacterium | reverse complement strand
AATCAAGAAAATAAAAGCGTGAACGGTGTGGTATTTGACATAAAACGATACGCGCTTCACGACGGCCCTGGTATCAGAACCACCGTCTTTCTCAAGGGGTGCCCACTTTCTTGCCCCTGGTGTCACAATCCTGAAGGGATCGAGAAGAGACCTCAGTTGCTGTATTATCCCGATCGCTGCATCGAATGTGGAGCATGTCGCCTGGTATGCCCTACGTGCGAGGCTGATGTATATTCCGCTGACTGTATTGAATGCTTTGCTTGTGTTTTGGCGTGTCCATCTGAAGCGCGGATGATCTCTGGCAAAGTGATGACCGCGGAAGAAGTGATGGGTGTTGTCGATCGTGACCGAGTATTTTACGATAAATCGGGAGGTGGCGTCACCTTCTCTGGCGGAGAGCCGCTGCATCAATTCGAGTTTCTACTGACTCTTTGCCAATTAGCCAACCAACGCGAATACCATGTTGCTCTTGATACCACTGGATACGTTCAGCGCGACCAATTGGACATGTTGGTGCCACATGTGGACCTCTTTCTATATGATTTAAAGTGCATCGATGATGATTGCCATCGTGAATTGACTGGAGTATCGAACCAAAGAGTTCTTCGGAACCTTTCATTTCTATCATCACTCGGTCAAAGGATTATTCTTCGCATTCCGCTCTTGAGTGGTCTGAACGACGATCTTCAAAGTGTCCAAGCCTTGGGCAAATTGGCACAGGACTTGGTATTGTCGCGTCTGGACTTGCTACCTTACCATCGACTAGGCGAGGACAAATGGACTCGATTGAACCGCGTTTCAGCACCAAACAGCTTCACTCCTCCTTCCGCGAGTCATATTAGATCCATTCAAGAGGTTCTTGAGGATTTCGGACTAGATGTTCGGATTAGTGGATAAGATCTGCTGTAATGTGGTCCTGAGAATGGTTCCACTCTGGAACATAGATATAACGAATTAACTGAGGATACGAATGAATGCTCGAGTTAGCTCCCTTCGTGATCAAAGCGTTTCTGCAGTTCCCACTTTGTCGGTGGAGCGAGCGAGACTGGTCACCCAATTCTATTCAGAACAACGCGAGGCAGTGTCAGTCCCTGTAGAACGTGCCTTGTTTTTCAAGTATCTACTTGAGCATCAATCCATTTGCATCAACCCTGGAGAATTGATCGTAGGCGAACGAGGTCCAGCTCCTGCTGCAACTCCAACATACCCCGAGATATGCTGCCATTCTGCGCAAGACTTGCATACTCTCAACTCTCGCGATCGGATCAAATATCATGTAGACGAATCTGTAATAGAAGAATACAAAGCCGATATTATCCCGTTCTGGCGCCAACGATCGATGAGAGAAAGACTAATGTCCCTCATGACTGAAGAATGGATCAACGCATTTAAGGCTGGGGTCTTTACCGAGTTCATGGAGCAGAGAGCGCCAGGGCATACTGTGCTCGATGACAAGATCTATCACACTGGAATGAATGGTTTCAAAACCAAGATCCAAAATGAGTTGTCAAATCTGGATTACTTTAACGATCCAACGGCATATGACAAAGAGCAAGAGCTTCGAGCGATGGCGATTTGTGCCGAAGCATTGATCCATTTTGCCCACCGGCATGCAGACCTGGCTCAATCAATGGTTCAGACTGAAAGCGATCCATTGAGGAGAGCCGAATTAAAGCGCATTGCTGATGTCTGCTATCGCGTTCCAGCCGAACCACCAAGGAACATGTGGGAAGCATTGCAGGCTTATTGGTTTGTGCATTTGGGAGTGATTATTGAACTTAATCCATGGGATGCATTCAATCCTGGACGACTAGACCAACATCTCCAGCCCTTCTTCCAGAACGACATCGACACAAAATCCTTGACCTACGACCAAGCCAAGGAGTTACTGCAATGTTTCTGGATCAAATTTAACAATCAGCTTGCACCCGCCAAGGTTGGGGTGACAGCCAAGGAGAGTGGAACCTACACTGACTTTGCCACCATCAACACTGGAGGGTTGCTGGTAGACGGCAGTGATGGTGTAAATGAGGTGACATATCTGATCCTGGATGTAATAGAAGAAATGCGACTAGTGCAGCCTAGTTCGAATATCCAACTCAGTAAGGAAAATCCTGATCGGTTCGTCAAGCGTGCGTGCCAGATACTAAAGACTGGCTATGGGCAGCCGTCGATCTTTAATGCGGATCTGGTGGTTGAAGAATTGCTGCGTCAGGGCAAATCAATAAATGATGCTCGGTGTGGTGGGACTAGCGGTTGTGTTGAGACTGGAGCATTTGGCAAGGAGAATTATAACCTCACAGGTTACTTTAACTTACCCAAAGTACTTGAAATAACCTTGAACAACGGTTTGGATCCAATCTCAGGTCTTCAGATTGGAATTACAACTGGGGATCCCACCGAATGGACCGAGTTTTCGGACCTGTGGAGCGCATACACCAAACAACTCAACTATTTTGTTGACATCAAGATCCGAGGTAACCAGGTCATTGAACGGCTTTACTCCGAGTATCTTCCCGTGCCTTTCCTTTCTTTGTTGATAGATGACTGTATCACTAATGGAACTGACTACCACTCTGGCGGAGCGCGCTACAATACCAGCTATATCCAGGGCGTCGGACTTGGGTCGATTACTGACTCGTTATCAGCAGTAAAACATCATGTCTTTGATGAAAGAACCCTCTCCATGACTGCATTACTAAATGCACTAGAGGACAATTTCGCTCAAGACGAGGCTATGAGGCAAAAGCTTCTCAACAGGACCCCTCGTTACGGCAATGATGATGACCGCGCTGATTCAATCATGGTCATGGTATTTGACGCCTTTTTTGATGCTGTTCAGGGTAGACCAAATACCAAGGGTGGACATTATGAAATTGATCTCTTGCCTACCACGGTTCATGTGCATTTTGGTCAAGTAATGGGAGCCATGCCTGATGGCAGGAAGGCCAACCTCCCGTTGTCAGAGGGAGTCTCACCGGTACAAGGTGCTGACAGACATGGTCCTACCGCTGTTATTCGTTCGGTAGCCAAGATGGATCATGTCAGAACCGGTGGGACATTGCTAAACATGAAATTCCACCCCGAATTGCTCAAGAGTGACAGTGACTTGGATAAATTGGTGGCGCTAATCCGCACTTACTTTGAGCTAGATGGTCATCACATCCAATTCAACGTGGTTGATGCAGATACGCTTCGTGCTGCCCAGACTAAACCGGAGCAGTACAGAGATCTAATAGTCCGAGTGGCGGGATACAGTGATTACTTTTGCAACTTGAACCAAGCTCTGCAGCAAGAGATTATTACCCGTACTGCGCACACACAGATCTAATTCGGATTCGGTGCTCGGTCTGAAGGCTTTGCTTCAGCGAGTGATCTGGCTCGCTGTCCTATTTTTTGCGGCTGATCTTTGCCCATGTGTCACGCAGGGCAATAGTGCGGTTTAGTATCAAATCCTCTGAGGAAGAATCCGGGTCCACGCAAAAGTAACCAAGTCGCTCAAACTGGAACCGCTCTCCAGGTTTCGCCTCGGCAATGGATGGCTCTACCACTGCCTTGTCCACAACCTTGAGCGAATCTGGATTCAATTGCTGGATAAAATCGGCTTTAGTAGGATTGGGAGTGGAAAACAGTCGGTCATACATTCGAATCTGTACCGATAATGCGTGACG
>JBDLKB010000174.1:0-3671 GCA_039714055.1 Chloroflexota bacterium | reverse complement strand
CTTAGCACGTGACATCCGCCGCCTGACTCCTGCAGGATATGCGCTTGTTTCAGCACAGCCGCTCGATATGTTTCCTCAGACTTATCATGTAGAGACGATCGCCTTGCTAGAGAAGAGGTAAGAGTGACTTTAGATCTTCGTGTCAATCACTTGCGACCCCATCGGATATTGTTTGTTCTTGCCTGCGCCAATTTCCTCAACGCATTTGATCGGCAACTGGTTTCAGTGTTGGCCGAACCCTTACGGCATCATTTCAACTTGAGCGATCTGGAAATCGGTTGGGTGAATAGCGCCTTTGAGCTGGTCTATCCTTTCTTTGCCGTGCTGCTCGCCTTTGTCGCTGACCGCTGGAGTAGGCACAAGATTATTACATTAAGCTTGGCTGTGTGGAGCTCAGCAACTATGGTTGCGGGATTTGCCATGCGACTCCCTGCTCTCCTTATAGGGCGGGCGGGACTTGGAGTCGGCAGTGGCGGATACGGTCCTTCCGGGCTGGCGATATTGTCGGACACCTTTCCTCCAACTCAGCGCTCACGTGTTATTGCCGCACATGATCTGGGAATGGTACTGGGTTCTGGTGCCGGTGCCGCAATCGGCGGTTACGTTGGTTACAAATTGGGTTGGCGCTACCCATTTCTCATCGGTGCCGCTCTGGGGTTTATCTTGCTGCCTTTCATCTGGTCACTTCGAATCCCAAAACGAGGTGCATCTGAACTGAAAAATGGTCAGTCGAATCTGGCCAAGATTAGCATCAGCCAGCTTCTCAAAATCGTGTCCCTGCGGTATGTCTATGTAGCTAATGTATTGTTCATGGCTGCGACTAGTGCCATCGTCTTCTGGATGCCGGCATTTCTGGTTCGTCAGCACGACATGAACGTGTCACAAGCGGGATTAGTAGCCGGAGTACTTCAAGTTACAGTCGCAATTGTTGCAATCCCGATATGGGGATTGATTGCGGACAAGTGGACCATGCGTACTCACGGGGGGAAGATGCTGGCTTTAGCAGTAGGATATCTGGTGGGGACTCCGTTCGTGGTATTAGCCCTGACAACAAGCAGCGTAGTGGGTTTTGCTATTTTTGCCCTAATTGCTTCAGCATGCTACTTGGCGTATTTCCCCTGTATCGGCCCCCAGATTCACGATGTAACTCATCCAGATCAACGTGCGTCAGCACTGGGAATCAATATCATGCTGGGTCATCTACTAGGCGCCATGTTGGCGCCACCACTTGTTGGATGGATATCTGATAATACTGGTGGTCTCACTACTGGACTGATCATCTCCCCGGTATTGGCTGTCGCCGGAGCTGTGGTAGTGCTATTGGGAGTGAGGGCGGCAATTGCGGACCGCAAGAAAATTGTCGAGTTGTTGGATCAGCCGTTGCCAGGAGCTGAATAAGATCTGCACAGGTTTATCGACGCGATTTCTATACAAAAAACCGAGCGCTGTCAGTAGTTCGAGGTTGACAGCGCTCGCTATGTTCAACTTATGAATCGATTATTCGTCGATCTCTTCTTTCTCATCAGAAACTAGTTCGACCTCACCAGCTTCGGGTACTTCCTCTTCTACCTCTTCTTCCTCTTCCTCACGGAGCAAGAGCGCTACATGAGCTACGAGTAAGTCATCATCTGAAAGAATGGTGATCGTGTCTGGAACTTGAAGGTCCTTGATGTATAGCGAGTCGCCAATCTCCAGACTGCTGATGTCTGCTTCTACCGAGGATATCAGGTCACTTGGAAGACACTCTATCTCCAACGAAGTCAAGTCCTGCAATACAGTTCCTTCTACGGGAGGATCTCCCACCAGTGAGATACTCACCTCGGTGGATATCGCCTCGCCCATTACAATCTGCATGAAATCCACGTGTTGGATCGACCGGCGAATGATGTCGTACTGGATATCGCGCAGCAGAACTGTGCGGTTCTTCTTCTCTGAGTCAACATCAATTGTGACCAGGCTAGATCTTCCTGCACCACGCAGGATCAATTTTAGTTTGGCCTCAGGAATCTGTAGGTTGATCGAGTCAGTCTCGGAACCATAGATCACTGCAGGTACCAGACCTTGGGCGCGCAGCCGCTTGACCTTTTTTCCAGTCACTGTTCGCAGCTCCGCAGATAATTTATATTCAGCCATTTATATCTCCTTCTAAATCGCGCCCAATTCTAACAGATACAGCCGCACAAGTGAAAGCCCTGTAATCAGTTCTATCAATCTACTGGAGTTCAAGGAAATTAAGCCGTGTAGACAATCTGTGGACACCCATTTGGTATGCTGTCTGTGGTTCCATACCAAAGTTGTTTGTTTAATGATAGATTGCGGTGAATATTTCGTATGACAAATTCAAACAGAAATTCGAACCAAACAGAGGACGACAATGAATGATTACACACAGATTCCAAAGATGACATTACTTGATCGTATCCTTGTTTTGAGTGGAATCGCAGCTCCAGTATTTCATCTATTTGCCGTTTTGATGTCAGGAATTCTTCATCCGGGGTATTCACATATCTCACAAGCCGTAAGTGTCCTGGGCGCACAAGGTGTGCAATTCAGCGCTATTTTGAATTATGCCGGTCTTGTACCTGCAGGAATACTAACGCTTGCGTTTTCTACCGCAATGTTCCGTCAACTTAAGGGTGAGCCAGCGTTTTTCATTAGTAGTTGTTTAGTAGCACTCACCGGTATTGGTCGTCTGATCGCCGGTCTCTTTCCATGTGATCCTAATTGTGTTCCAATTGTCACAATCTCAGGACGACTCCATGCCATAGCTGGATTTATGGCATTGATTGCGGGCTCATTGGCCCCTTTGGTTATGGCCTTCGGACTAAGACGACAAGATTCACAAACGCTTTTCCATCTGTCCTTATTCTTAGGGCTTCTTGCCCTGGTTACGTCTATTGTGTTGATGTCGCAGTTATGGATGATGTATTTTGGTGGAATTCAGCGTCTTCTCCTGATTTTTACCTACACATGGATGATTGCAGTTGCACTGAGTATATTTACCGACAACAATTAAGTATGCATGATTGACAGCATAAAGATTATGCTTGGCAAGCGCACTTACACGGGACAAACACGCGTCCCGCGCCTTGTTCTTGGGACAGATATTTACCTTGTTGTCTGGTAATGCGCTGTTCGAGCACTTGAAGTCAAATGTCAGTGAGTGATCATCCCAGCTATTTCATTTTGCGGCGAGGAATAATACGTATTCAGATTGTAGGCGCGAGACTGTTTCTACTCGTTGGAAATGAGAGTAAATCTACTCGTAAGGTGCAAAATGGTACGTGCCCTCAAGGGCAAACACCATACCGCTAGGGTTTGTCATCTTTCCCACAGCATGGAAACCTTCCAGATCACCAGTTCCATGTCCTAGGGTGAACATCCCTTCCATTGTCCTGCCGTTGAAAACGAAATGACCCGAGATTGAAGTATTCTCATCCACCTCGATCAACACATTGCTGCTAACGAATAGGCGCTCAGGGGGAATTTTTACCACCGGACCCAGGTAATCAATACATAGGCCATTGAGGGCGGTGAAGGGATCGCTCGCTTGGATCATGAATATATCGGTGCAACCTCCGTCAGGAAGCTTCTCGAAGTAGAAAGGCTCTGGTTTTGCAGCATCTACACCTAGCACCAGGGTCAATGCTACCAAGAGCACGACAGTCAAT
>JBDLKB010000173.1:0-3701 GCA_039714055.1 Chloroflexota bacterium | reverse complement strand
CGCCCTGACAGTGAGCCAGAGGCTACATCTGAGCCTGTAGAAGATGTGGCAGAGCAGCCAGTTTCTGAAAAGCAGCCAACTGCGCAACTGCGAACCTATGTGGTTCAACCAGGTGACAATCTCTTTCGCATATCGCTTCGCTACAACTTCCCCACGCAGTATGTAGCGCAAGCAAACGGGATAGTTGATTGGGACCGCGTTCATCCTGGGCAAGTGATCGTGATTCCTGACCCAGTTCCTACCTCAATCAGTCGATGCGAGGACACTACTTATGTGGTGAAAAGGGGTGACACACTTTGGCGCATTGCCAATGCCTTTGGTGTGGGCACTTGGCAGATTGCTAAGGCAAATGGACTAGCTGATCCGAACAAGATCAAAGCGGGTGCACTGCTCAGGATTCCAAACACTACCAACTGCTCACCGTAGGTGTGAGCAGACTGATTTTCTGCTTCTATCCCAGATTCTATCAATCAGCCAGTCGATATTGCTCGTATTCAGCCTCGACTAGTTCTTCCTCACCGACTGTAACCTGCCATATTTTCTCTGGATCATCTATATGGTCAGTGAACAGAACTCCCTGCAAGTGGTCAATCTCGTGCTGGAAGATCCGTGCCATCCAACCCTCGAACCTCATGGAGAACGATTTGCCATGACGGTCCATTGCTTCGACTCTGACTTTTTCGTGTCGTATCACCTCTCCCACAATACCGGGCACGGACAAACATCCCTCGACTCCAGAGACCGTCTTTCGCGAGTGCCAAGTGACAGCTGGATTCACTAGGGCAAAGAGCTCGCCCGCGTGATTGGGCATGTCTTCCATCTCTTCTTCCTCTTCCTCATTTTCCGGGTCTGGCAGAGGAAGGAGCACAGTGATCACTTGGAGGGGAACAGCGACCTGATTAGCCGCTAACCCTACGCCATTTCCTTCGATCATGGTTTCGATCATATCGTCGATCAAAGTCTGCAGATCTTGGCCAAAATCAACCACTGGTCGTGCTGTTTCCCGCAATGTTGGGTGGGGAGGGATTACAATCTCTAGAATTGCCATTATCGTTGCCTATAGTTCATTGTCGTCTTTCATCTGGTCGTAAACCGAGAACCACTGAGCCATCTCCTGACTTCGCCGCTCAGCTTCCAGAGATTGTCTTTCAGCCCTTGTTCTTTCCATGCGTTCAAAGATCTCAGCCTGTACCGCACGCGGTTTCATGATCCATTCAAATACCAGATCACCGGTTGCTCCAGCGGTCTCGATTATCACATTGCCGTAATTGAATATTCGTGCCCAAACGTTTGGTATCACAGAGTTTATGTTTTGGATTTGTTCTAGTGCTGCCTGACGCTTGCTCTCACGAAATCCAAAGGGTAACCGGTCGATGTCAATGATGTGTGAGTCAGTCATCTGGAATATGTCGTTGCGCCAATCCTCATACTGCCACACAAACCAGAAAAGTGATGTCAACCACAAGAGTGCAAGTGCAAGGCCCCAGATTACCGAAAGACTGTTTCCCAGCGCCAACCAGATGATAGCTACTGTTCCGGCAATGAGTAGTAGAGCAGCAGGCTTCCAGGTGTAGTTGATCAATACAAAGGGATGTTTGTACCAGGTAACCACCCCGCCTGACTCGGTACGGAATCGGGGCAGAATTGAATTCACTGCATTTCCAATTGCAGAGAGAACGGATCCGGATTCATCATCACCATTGTCAGCTTTGTGGTTTTCAAGGTCCCATTCTGAGTGTTGAGAATCAGACTCGTCATCGGTGTCAACTTCGGTATGGGGTTTTTGAGGGACAAAGGCTTGCTGGATGGTACTGCGAATTGTAGTTTGACGGCTGGCGTGGGAAATGGATTGTGCCGTATCCGTCGCTTCGAACAGGGTATGCAGGCAAGAGGGAGGATCGTCGATGTGTCTAAATTCAATCGCTCCACGGTTGCCCGCAGTCTCAATGATCAATGTGCCTATGTTGAGCGCTCTTGCCGTAGGGCTTGGTCTGATGCTGGTGACATTCTGGATTTGGTGCAGAGGAGCCTGGTCAACAGTCACCCTGAGCGAGAGCAATTTACTCTCGTGATGCACCACTCGTTTGTCAGTGATGACATAGTGATCGTTCCTCCAGTCCAGTGCGCGAATGACAGCCACAGGAATGACCAGGAACATGATACCCAGTAGAGGTTCCCAACGCTGCAGAGTCAATGCCAATACGCCAAAGAACAGCGCCAAGATCAAGGGAACCACCAACTTGCCTAATAGTACCCAGTAACTCTTGGTGGCAAAGAACAGCACTCGCTCGTCGAGGCTCATCCAATCAAGAACGAGGTCATCCCAAGGTTCTTCGGGTGTTTCTGGGATGGACAATCGATCGGCAATCTCTGGGTTTTCATCCAAGAAATGCTCAAATCGCTCGCGAGAAAGCAAATAGATCTCAGAAGGCTCGAGAGCACGAGCAGACACCTCGCATACTACATCTTGAAGCAGCGCTTCGGAACCGTAATGGTCACCTGGTTCCATGGGGCGAAAATTGACTTGTTCTTCCTCTGCGCTGTCCTGATAGGTCGAGATTGATCCCGTATGCAGTACCAGAAGCTGATTCAGCAGATCACCTTGGTGTAGAAGAACTTGATCTTGGCGAACGGAGTAATGCTCCATGAGCTCTGCTATCTCGGTGAGCTCAGGAGTGGTCAGTTCGCAAAATAACGGTATATGGCGCAAAGCCCTGATCAGTTGTCTCATTTAGTGATATAAATCAAAGGATTGAGGCATATTGTAGCACACGACAACGACCCGAAAAGAGTGGTCAACCCAATGCTTTACGATGAACACTCACCAAGCTATAATTGCCCGCGGTTGACTCGATTTACGAGTAGAACCAAGAGGAATATATCATGTCAAACAACCTTCCCGTAAAGCTTCCGGAAATATCCTTTGTCAAGGAGTTTATTCTACAGGTTCGGCTAGCTTGGAGATTGATCCGGGACAACCGAGTCCCGCTATGGATCAAATCAGTACCTCTACTTGCAGCCCTTTACCTGTTCATGCCCGTTGATGTTGTTCCCGATGCGTTCCTGGGTCTGGGACAACTGGATGATATGGCGGTCATCGCGCTTGGCTTTAGATTGTTTACCGAACTTGTTCCTTCCGAGATTGTTAGAGAACATAGAAACATCCTGACTCTCGAGAGCGATGTGACAGTGCTTGAAGGAGAAGCATTTGTCGTCAACGATGAAAGCGAGTAAATGCAAATGTATTTGGTGTTGATTCGCCACGGCGAAACTGAAGCAAACATCGACTGGCGCTGGACTGGATGGACAGATTCCCCCCTGACTTCTCTGGGAGAGGAGCAAGTTGCTCTCACCGCTGAGCGCATCGGAATTGAATTCAACGGGAACAGCCAAGTCGTGACCAGTCCTATTGGGCGTGCGTACAAGACTGCGGAGGTTCTTGGAAAGGCAATCCATGTTACCCCAAGGGCACATGATGGATTAAAGGAAATGTATTTCGGTGAGTTGGAGGACATTCCATCCGAACAGTTCATGCATGAGCATCCTGATATATATTCAAGGTGGTCTGTCCGCACTGATGAGAGCTTCCAATGGCCCGGTGGCGAATCCCGATTAGAGTTCCGGCGTAGAGTGGCACAAACGATTTCAGATCTTGTCTCACAGACCAATAGTCATCCCACATTGGTAGTGACTCATAGTGG
>JBDLKB010000172.1:0-3710 GCA_039714055.1 Chloroflexota bacterium | reverse complement strand
GTCAGAAAGTCGGAGGGTGCTGCTCTCAATCCTGCTCTGGGAGGGACAGCACGGCTTGAGCTGGTTTACTGCTTGCTGCTGTCAGCGGGACTGATCCTGCAGCGTTTCCTCTAGGTACAGGCTCGAGAAATTGACAACCTCCCGCAGGTTCGCAAAGTCCGGCGCCTTTTAGCTGGGAAACCTACGCGGTTTAGATTGCGCAAAATCGCCTATCAGTGATAGGCTGGCAGCCAATCACCATGCGCTTCAATCAGATCATCCACCAGAGACCATATTTGATCCAGATCGAGCTCTGCTGCTGTGTGGGGGTCCATCATGGCGGCGTGGTAGATATGTTCACGCTTACCTGTGAGAGCAGCTTCGACTGTGAGAAGGTGAACATTAACGTTAGTCTGGATTAGAGCGGCGAGATGCGGTGGAAGTGCACCTACCGGCTGCGGTTCATATCCTGTTCCAGGTGTTCCCAGTTTAATAGGAACCTCAACCACGCAATTGGCAGGCAGGTTGTCAATCAATCCATCATTCATTACGTTGCCGTTGATGCAGTCCTCTGTGCCACTTTCAATGCTGGCAATGATGCGAGAGGCATACTCGGAACTCAGCTCAACAGGCAGGGGCATGGAAGGATCCTCGAGATCGGCGCGAAGCGCATCCCCTCCTTTAATCTGTTCGCGACACCTGCGGGGATACTCATCCAAGGGTATGTTGAACTTGGAGATCAGGTCCGGGCGATCACGTTTGATGAACCACGGCACATACTCTGACAAGTGCACACTGGATTCAGTAACAAAATAACCCAATCGCTCAAGCATTTCATACCGCACTCGATTCCCCGCAGGTACTCGGCCGTCGGTGACTATTTTATGTAAAGCCGGATAAAGAGATTCGCCTTTATGCTCGAGAGACAGATAGAATGCCATGTGATTGATCCCTGCACATAAATACTGTATCTCTTCCTGAGGAGTCTTTAGGTCATACGCAAGCGACCGGACAGTGTCCTGCACACTGTGGCACAGACCAATGGAGCAAATTGAGGTGGCTCTGTTCAATGCCAAACATAGGATGGACATGGGATTGACATAGTTCAGCAACAAGGCATCGGGACACAGTTCTTCCATGTCCCGTGCTATGTCCAGCATCACGGGAATGGTCCTCAGCCCGCGCATTATTCCCCCAATACCGATGGTGTCCCCAATAGTTTGGCGCAGACCATATCGCTTGGGCACCTCAAAATCAATCACTGTGCCAGGTTCATACCCTGCCACTTGAAACATAGCGATGACATAGTCAGCTTGTTCCAGAGCCTGTCGCCTGTCTGTAGTAGCTATGATCTCGGCTTGGCAGTCAACTGAATCGGCCACGCGTCGGGCAACAATCTCAGAGGTACCCAACCTCTCCTGGTCAATGTCGTGAAGAGCAATAGTAACAGGGTCGATTCCCGGCCGCAGCAGCATGTCCCCTATCAGATTCTTGGCGAAAATCGTACTTCCGGCACCGATAAAGGCAATCTTGGGCATGGTCACTCCTCACGTTAGACCACACTATTGTATTCATTCAGGAACAGATGTGTAGTAATGCCAACGCTTGACGCTATTCAACCTGCCCACTACAATCGGTTCCGGTTTGTCAATCTTGGTGCTCTGAGAGCATAGGAGATTCGAGTGAAAGATCTATTCCAAAAATGCCGTGACTGGACCGATGCCGACGATTTGAAGGCAACCGGTTTCTATCCCTATTTCTTGCCATTAGAGGATACGGAGGGCACCGAGATCACCATATCCGGTCACAGGTTATTGATGTTGGGCTCTAACAATTATCTGGGACTCACCACCGATCCCCGGGTAAGGCAAGCGGCAGTGGATGCAGTTGAGCGATTTGGTACAAGCTGCACCGGGTCGCGCTTTCTAAATGGCACCCTGGCGCTTCACCATGATTTGGAGAAGCGTCTAGCCAAGTTTGTGAACAAGGACGCCGCTCTGGTATTCAGTACCGGTATGCAGGTAAATCTGGGCACGATCTCAGCGATAATCAGTAAAGGCGATTTCGTGATCATGGACAAAGACAATCACGCCAGCCTCGTTGACGGGGCGAGGTTATCCTTTGGCAAGACCCTGCGCTTTCGTCACAATGACATGGCAGACCTGGAACGAGTATTGGTCAAGGCTGGAGACGCAGGCAAATTAGTGGTGGTGGACGGCTTGTTCAGCATGGGAGGAGATATCGCCCCTTTGCCGGAGATCGTAGCATTGTGCCGCAAATATGGCGCCCGACTGATGGTGGATGACGCTCACGCAGTCGGTGTATTGGGCAGAGGGCGTGGGACCGCAGAGCACTTTGGTCTGACAGATCAGGTTGACCTGATAATGGGAACCTTTAGCAAATCGTTTGCTTCATTGGGCGGCTTTATCGCCGGCGATCACAGCACCATCAACTTTATCAAGCACCATGCTCGATCGTTGATCTTTAGCGCTTCAATTCCAGCCCATTGCGCTGCCCCAGTGATAAAGGCGTTAGACATCATAGAGCAAGAACCAGAATTGGTTGATCAGCTTTGGCAGATAACCGAACGCATGCGCAGCGGCCTGAATAAACTGGGCTTTGATACCGGTGAGAGTCAAACCCCGGTAATCCCGGTGATCATTGGTGAGAACTATCGCACTTTTGTCACCTGGAAGACATTGTTCGATGCGGGAATCTATACCAATCCGGTGATATCACCCGCAGTGCCGGAAGGAATGGCGTTGCTTCGAACAAGCTACATGGCGACTCATACAGAAGAACAGATCGACCGCGCGTTAGATATCTTTGAGAAGGTCGGGCGCCAGATGGAGTTGATCCAGTAGGCAGGTTTGCTGATGCCGATATACGAATACTATTGCGCGGTCTGTGATCAACGTTTCGACTCTATGCGTTCTATGAGTCAGGCGGATGAACCAGCACCGTGCCCCAACTGCCAGCTTCTGGCAGGGCGTTGCGCTTCAGTGTTTGCTGCTCGAGGGTCTAACGGCAAATCAATAGCGGGCAGTCAATCGGGGTGTACTGGATGCGCGGCAACTAGCTGCGCAACATGCAAGAGCTAAAAAGAACAACAAGATCAGAGACAGCAGTTTTCTTAACCGCTATCGAATACGAACCCGGGCTACGCCTTCCTCATCAAAGCCGCAAGCGCGGTAGAACTCCCGAGCAGCAACATTAGCTCGACCAGCGTAAACGAAGATATGCGTCGCTCCCCTTTGATCTGCCAAACGCATAGCAGCTTCCACCAATGAAGCCCCTACCCCTTGACGCTGGAATGCGGGATTTACAGCGATGTCATCAATCCAAGCCCTCAGACCACTGAGCGCAGGCACAAAGGACAATACCAGATAGCCCACCACAGCATTGGCTAGTTCTGCCACCAGAACTTCGTATCCCAGTTTCTGCCGCAATCGATGGCGTACTGCTTGCAGTTCCTCGGCATTAATGTCTCTGTTGGCAGGAATAGCTTGAAGTAGATCTATTATGCTATCCCGGTCTGCCTGGCGGGATGGGCGGATCTGAACCCCAGGACTAACGGCTTCACCTGGAGGTGATTGGGCTGTGAGCCAACGGGCTATCACATCACGGTGGGTACGGAACGGGATGTATTCCGGAAGCGAGTCTTGGGGAAAGACTCGAGCATCAGTGGCATCATCGCCCGCCTGGAGCGAACCACCAACCATGCGCGCGCG
>JBDLKB010000171.1:0-3715 GCA_039714055.1 Chloroflexota bacterium | reverse complement strand
ACTCAAGGCAGATATCGCAAAGATATCACCTACTTATCCCAAAACATGGGAAAAGTGAATCATAAACGTAGGTTCTAGTGGGGAAATGGATCGAGATTAATGCCGTTGTGAGACATCAGAGGATAGGATAAATCATATCTCGAGATCAATCCATCTAGGTAGTATAGTCCCTCAGAGATCCTGCCATTTCCTCAAGGCGTATGGCAACGGCATGGTGAACTGTGTTCTCAGGATACTTGCCATCTTTATCACAAATTCCTGCAGGTAGCCCTGTAAGCAATTCCAATCCTTCATCCACATCGTCTGCGGTCCAGATATGGAACTTGCCTGATTCCACTGCCTCCACCACCTCGGGCGGCAACATCAGGTTGCGTGCGTTGGCAGTGGGTAACAACACTCCTTGCGAACCGGTTAGACCTTGGTCCATGCAGGTCTTGAAGAATCCTTTGATCTTCTCTGTCGCTCCGCCGATGGGTTGCAGCTTCCCCCATTGGTCAACAGATCCTGATATGGCGATGTCCTGCCGCAAGGGGATATCTGCTAGACTGGAAAGTAGCGCGAATAACTCTGCAGAAGATGCGCTGTCGCCTTCAATTCCGCCGTAATTCTGCTCGAATGTGATGCTGGCAGACAATGAAAGGGGAAAATCTTGGGCATATGTTCCACCTAGATAGCCGGCTAATGCAAGTACCCCGCGATTGTGGATTGGACCAGAGAGGTTCACCTCTCGCTCGATGCTGACCACACCGGCCTTACCCAGGTAGGTCTGAGCTGTTATTCTCGATGGTTGACCAAATTCGTGATCTGCCATAGACACAACATAGAGTCCGTTCGTCTGTCCGATCTGTGAACCCTGGGTCTCAATGTGTTGTCGACCTGTTGCAACACGGCGGCGGAACTGCTCTTCAAGCGCATTTGCCCGGTATTCCCTTTCAGACAATGCTAGTTGAACTTTTACGGATGAAACCAGTTTCTTTTCACTCTTCTGTGCCCAGAACGAAGCTTCACGAATCACATCCGCAATGAATCCAAAGCGGGTGGACAATCGATCCTGGTCGCCCGTGAGTTGAGCTCCGAAATCCACAATGGCGGCTACTGCCGATGGGTCAAAAGGAATAAGCTCTTCTTCACTACAACGCGCTGCAACAAAGAGTGCATAGTCGTCTATGTTGCTATCTGTACGTTCCATGTCGGCATCAAAATCTGCCTTGACCTTGAAAAGCTTGATAAACTCCTCATCCGATGCAGACATAGCATAGTACAAAGCAGGACTACCAAGCAGAATGATCTTGACATTCATCGGGATAGGTTCGGGATCAAGTGTTACTGTTGCGATCGATTCTGTTGCCGGCTCCTCGATTGATATGCATGCGTCAATCAATGACCGGCGAATCGCCTGCCATGATCGCGGCTGGCTGACCAGATCAGCCGCACGGATTACGAGATAACCTCCGTTTGCCTTGTGAAGGCAACCAGCTTTGATTTGTCTAAAGTGTGCTCTTGGTGAACCGTGAATGATTTGATGCTCGATGCGACCGATGATGTTGTGGTAGGTTGGATTCCCTTCCACGATGACAGGTGCGCCGTTTGTTTCACTGTGGTCCACCAGTAAATTTGCTTGAAACCTATCCAACGGATCATGTTCTTTCACAGAGTCAGAAGGGATAAAGTCCATCACTCGCTCGACAACTTCATCGCGCAGCTGATGTAAATGCTCAGTAACCTCATCTATCGATTCGTACTTTTCCAGCAATGGCTCGAAATAAAACTCGGCTAACGAAGCAGCAACTCTGCTATTGAGACGATCCAGTTCCTCCCGCACCTGTTGTTCAAGCTGTGCCATTGAACGTATCAGGTCTTGCAGCTTCTCCTCGAGAACCTTTCGTGTGGTTTCTATGGACTTGCGCTGGTTCTCTTCTAGGCTCTGGTACTCTTGTGCTGGCATTGGTTCGCCATCCCTTGAAGGGACGACCACAAGACCTTCTGGAGTGCGAATCAAGGCAAATCCCTGTTCCTGCGCTGAATGCTGCAGCGCAATCATCTTTTCTTGCTGGTTCTTCTCCAGATCTTGGCTTAACTCTGAACGCGCAGTTTGATACTCCTTACTGCTGAACGACTTTTGGATTTCGCGCTTCAAGTCAGTGGTCAGGTTTGACAGATCTGCACAAAAACGTATCCCCCAACCAGCTGGTAGTGCAAGGGCTTTTGGACAGCGCTCGTCAGCAAAGTTCTGCACATAGACCCAATCATCAGGAGTAGGCTGCGTAGATGCTTTATCCCGTAGAAATCTTTCCACTGTTGTGGTTCGTCCGGTTCCTGCTGCGCCAACGATATAGATATTGAATCCTGGACTACTGACCTCGATACCGAATTCAATGGATCGTGTTGCTCGCGGTTGGCCGATGATCTTGTCCGTTACCGGAAGTTCCGCAGTTGACTTGAATTGGAAACGACCAGGGTCGCACAACTTGCAGAGTTCTGAAGGTGGGACAGAAATAAGAGAGCACATCTCGATCTCCTTATCCGTGTGAACAACCGGATATTAATATCGAGTATACTGCATCAATTCATCCTCGTACAGAGACAAGGACTCAATTGAGCTGTGTGCTGCTATGAATTCTTGGGGTAAATGGTGACCTTGCGCCGATCGCCTTCACCGACGCTTTCGGTGTAGACTGTCGGGTGGTTGCGGAGGCAGATGTGAACCACTCGTCGGTCGTATGAACTCATTGGTTCAAGAGATATAGCCCGATTCTTTCGAGTCACTTGGTCTGCTACTCTGACGGCTAATTTGTTGAGAGCCTCTTCCCGCCGTGATCGGTATCCTTCGACATCGACCATCAAATTTACACGAGATCGCACTTGCTTATTGATGATCAGTCGCATGATATGCTGCAAAGCTAGCATCGTTTCACCTCTTCTGCCAATAAGGAAACCTAGATCGTTGCCGTAGAACTCGACTACCATGCTCGATGCTCTTTCACCTTCTTCTGTCTTGATCTGAACATCGATGTCAGCATCAATTTCCATCAGCTCAATGAGATCGTTTGCTACCTCCAGAGTTAGCTGCTCTATGTCGATCTGCGGGATCTCTTCGGGCTCAACAAGCGAGTCATCGGGAGCAGTTGCTTCCTGCTCGGGTTCCTCCAATACTAGAGGGTGCAGCCTAACAATTGCGCCTTTTGCGCCCAGCCCGAGAACTCCTCGTGCTGGACTCTGAACAATCTCGATTTCCACTTGATCACGATCGAGATCGAGTGCCTCTAGTCCTGCTTCGATTGCTGATTCGACATCGAGATCATGAAATTCTTGAACCTGATTCCTATTGACGGACTCGTTCATTGTTCTTACGGAGTCAAGACTCCTTCTCCTTGTTTGGTTTCTTTAGTTGCTCCGAGCTCTTGGACTGTCCGGATTTATTCAGAGCCCAGTACTGCAATACACCTACCAGATTCGATATGACAAAGTAGATGGAAAGTCCAGAGGCAAAGGACAAGGCAAAGAATCCAAACATCAGAGGCATGGTATACAACATGGATTGACTCATGCCTGCCATCTGATTATCCGATTGAGCACTGCTTGTTTGTGGAGTGGTGACCTTTTGCTGCCAGAATCCGGTTGCCACTACGAGGAGAATCAATGCATATGCATACCAAGGCTGTGTCCCTCCGGGTGGCATTGCCAGATTGATGCCAAGCCACTTGTTATTGAGTGG
>JBDLKB010000170.1:0-3729 GCA_039714055.1 Chloroflexota bacterium | reverse complement strand
AACGGCAATACCTTATCTACAACTGGTCCAAGTTTACGAGACCCAAGGAGAGAGACTACCTCAGAGAAATCATCACCGCTGCTCATGGTTATCCCAGAATGCTTATCTGCTTTACAAACACATATCTTATGTCAAGTAAGAATCTCAGTCCACTGCTGCTGCCAACAACGAGCACTTGGCCTGCACTTGCAGAAGGCAAAGTGATGGAGGTGTGTTCAAGAACATCTGATCCTCCGTGAGTGTGAAAATGAATTGCCTTCAATTCACTCTTCCCTGAGGCTATCGAAGTCCAGTCTCCAGACGAGCAATCACCATGCGCTGGATTTCACTGGTACCCTCGTAAATCTCGGTAATCTTTGCATCGCGAAAGTACCTCTCAATTGGCAGCTCTTTACTATAGCCCATTCCCCCGTGGATCTGAATAGCTTCAGTGGTGACCCACATGGCAGTCTCACTGGCAAAGAGCTTTGCCATAGCGGCTTTGAGTGTGTAGCGATCGCCAGTGGACTTTGATTCTTCTTTCGCCAGAGCCGCCTGGTAGATGAGCAAACGTGAAGCCTCAATCCGGGTCTTCATGTCTGCTAGTTTCTGCTGGATCATCTGGAATTGTCCAATCGATTTACCAAAAGCTTGCCGCTCGCGGGAATACTCAACACTTGCTTCGTATGCTGCCCCAGCGATCCCTAACGCCTGAGCGGCGATGCCGATGCGCCCAGCGTCCAACACTGTCATAGCTATCTTGAACCCCTCACCTTCTTTGCCCAACCGGTCTTTTACTGGGCAGCGATAATCTTCCATGGTTATCTCGCAGGTTGCGGACGCGCGGATTCCCAATTTAGGCTCGGTTTTACCAACGGAGAAACCAGGTTTTGTCGAATCAATAATGAAAGCGGTGATTCCTCGATGTCCTTTTTCCGCATCGGTCATGAGAAAGACGACGATGAATCTAGCAACTGGACCAGACGTAATCCAGGATTTTCGTCCATTCAGTAAATAGTATGATCCATCTTCACCAAGTACCGCCCTGCTCTGCATGTTGCCTGCGTCACTTCCCGACATGGGTTCGGTTAGAGCATAGGCACCAATTACGTCCCCTGAGGCAACGGGCTCCATGTACTCTTGCTTCTGTCCCTCTGTGCCAAAGTGGATGATACCGTGGCAGAAAAGCGAGTTGTTCACCGACATGATCACGCCGTGCGATGCGTCTACCTTGGAGATTTCCTCGATTGCTAAAACGTAGGACAAGGCATCCATTTCAGCACCACCGTATTCCTCCGGCACCTCAATACCCATAAATCCGAGTTCACCCATCTGCTTAACTGTTTCTGAAGGAAACTCTCCAGTCAAATCATGATGTTCTGCAACTGGAGCGATGACACGCTGGGCAAACCGTCTTGCTTCGTTTCGAATCATCAGATGTTCATCGGTCAATTTCAAGTTCATCTCGTATCCTTCTCCTGAAAGCGATTATGAATGAAACCTGCTGCACCAAGGTTTCGATGATTAGATCGGCAACCTATCAATTTAACTAGTCGCCGGTTTGTGACTCATCCCCAATGGGCCATACATCGCGAAGTTTGCTAAAACTCTCTTCAAGCAACTCGGAGATGACCTTTGTATTGCATATCACTGACATAAAGTTGGCATCCCCCTGCCATCGCGGCACCACGTGAAGGTGCACATGGTCTGGCAGCCCTGCTCCTGCTACGCTTCCTAGATTCAAGCCGATGTTAAAACCCTGAGTGTAGAACTTTTCCTTCAGTATCCGGACAGACTTTTGGCTCATGTTCATCATTTCCGCCAACACCTGAGGATCAAGCTCGTCAATACAGGACACATGTTGGTAGGGGACAACAAGTAGGTGACCGTTAGTGTAGGGATACATGTTCAAACATACATAACAGGTTTCACCACGCTCAAGCACAAGCTCGTCTTCGTCTGGTCTGTCCAGTTTGTCACAAAAGACACATCCGCTAGAAGATTGTTCAAGCGATTTGATGTATTCCTTGCGCCAGTTAGTGTATAGATAGTCCATGATCAACCCTGGAAGTCTCCAGCATTGTACCCAACAGGAGGTAGTCTAGCAATTGAGAAACATTCGACCTTTGCTTGGGAATTATCAGAATGTACAATGTCATTCATGAAACCGATTCAACGTGAACTGTTGCGAGATTCCTTCGCCACAGAAGAAATAGGTCATACGATTCAGTACCATCTGGAGACTGATTCAACAAACAACCAAGCCAAGTTGTTGGCAAAGAAAGGCGCACCTCATGGCACGGTTTTGCTTGCAGAAATGCAGACCAAAGGCAGAGGTAGATTGGGAAGAAGCTGGTTGGCTCCACCTTTCAGCTCTGTACTGCTTTCGGTGTTGTTCCGTCCTCAACTCGATCCAATCAGATTGAATCGCTTAACAATGTTGTGCGGAGTATCGGCAGCGACGGCGGTGCGAGAACTCTTGGGTTTGAGGGTTATGCTCAAATGGCCTAATGACTTTTTGGTCCAATCCACTGCTGGAGAGCAAGGCTGGTCAAAAATCGGAGGTATGCTCACGGAATCCTCATTCACCGGGAGTAAGCTGGACTATGTGATCGTAGGTATTGGCATTAATGTCAATCTGGATCCCGCTGATCTGGGTTACACGATGATGCCAGCATCGAGTCTGTCTGCGGAGATAGGTGAATTTGTGAATAGAACCGAGCTAGTGACTCAGATTCTGAGCGAAATCAATCAGGGATACTCACAACTAGCTGCCAGCGAGAATGAAGAGCAAGAGTGGGACTGCGTATTCCAACAATGGCGGAGGATGCTGCACACCTTGGGTCAAAAGGTAACAGTATCGTACCCAGGGGGACGTATCCAGGGAACAGCAGTTGATGCAGACTTGAACGGTAATCTGATAGTACGAGATCTGGCAGGAAATTTGCTACACATAGCAGTAGGTGATGTATCGCTTCGGCAAGATACAGATTTAGCATCACCGATGACAGAGGAGTAGCAATGCTGGATTTCGAAGAACTATACCGAATTGGAGAGGAGAGCAAGATCAAGGAACCACCTGGATTATTCTCTCAGGCAATCGGGTGGATCAACAAACTCACGATCAGCCAGAGGTTGATATTGGTGGCTCTATTCATTCTGAATATCGCTATTGCCGGGCTATTTGGCTTGATGGCTGCAGGCATTCTCCCATACTAACTCTGGTTTCACCCCCTCTGCAATTCACTCCCGCAGGAGTATAATGCTCCGTATGAGACATCGATACATAGTGTTGCTGTTGTTACTGGCAACATTTGCCCTCTGGACGCATCCTCTGGATCATGAGAGCCTTTGGCGAGACGAAGTAGATACCATTCGTTTTGCATTTCGTTCATGGGAGTCAATCCAAAAACATCATTCTGGAATCGAACTGGTTAAGGATTGGACAAGTCAACTTACGAGCATTGGCGAAAACGGACCATTGTACTTTTGGATCATGGGCATCTGGCTTCGCATCGTGGGTCAGACCGAGGTTGCCCTGCGATTATCTTCAACGTTCTCCGCTATTGTAGCCATTGCCCTGATGTTCACTATTGGCAAGACCATATTCAATTCAAGGGTAGGGCTTGTCGGTAGTACACTGCTTGCCGTCAATCCATATGTTTCCTGGTATGCAGGCGAAGGCAAGATGTATACCTTGATCCTCTGTCTTGTGCTGTTGTCAACGTTACTGCTATCGAGAGCTCTCAG
>JBDLKB010000169.1:0-3731 GCA_039714055.1 Chloroflexota bacterium | reverse complement strand
AATTGTATTGGGTGGTCGCATTTTCGTCGCCGGTGATGATGTATCCATTAGTGTCGATAAAGCGAGCCTTCCAATTGTATCCTCCGATGACATAGGTGATGTCATCCCAGGTGTAGCCGTCGGGCGGAGATGGGACCTCGGTGAAGGGATACTCGGGTGGTTTGCCATCGACGACAGGATTCAACTTGAATGCATGTCCTGATTTGGAAAACAGGTCGTACACTCCAGCATGACAATCAGCACACGCCTCTGAGCCAGCATACTGTGCCACCATCATCTCGGCACCTTCTCCTGCTGTACCTGCTGGACCAACCTCTCCCGCTGGACCGGGTTCACCTGCAGGTCCCGCTGGTCCTTCGGGTCCTGTTGGTCCTGCAGGACCCGCTGGGCCCGTTGGACCAGGTTCACTGGCACCACATGAAACTAGCAGAAAGAGCGAGAGAGTTAATGTAACAAGAGCTAAAATATTTATCAATCGATTCTTCATATATGCTTCTCCTTTAGTAATCCTTCTTTATCCTGCCAATTGTCTGATATATCAGTGCATACGATGGTTCACATTACTGCAGCAATGCAAACAAACCTGGTGCGGAACATGCGAATCCGTAACAATAATTTACTTTATTATGCATCCGAGTTCACCTGTCATCTGTACCCATTTGTGGGGTACATAGCGGTAATCATCCTTATTTTTCACATCATCTGGATTGTTCGCATACATTGCAAGTGGTATATTCAGCCTGGTAAGGAGATCAATTGATGCTTAACCAGGTACTTGAAGTAAACTGGATTATCCTGTACTTTATTTACGGTCAGGTCTTTTTCATCATGGGGTTGGTCACAGGGCTCCAGTGGAGACGCGAAAGCCGGTTGGAGATCGCTCGCGCTTTGCCGTGGCTTGCCGGATTTGGCATAGCTCACGGACTTAATGAGTGGGGTTATATATTTGTTCCACTCCAATCTCTCTATCTAGATGATCAATATGTACGTATCATGATGATCGGACACTTGATACTTCTAAGTATCTCCTTCTTTTCATTGCTTCAGTTTGGTGTGGAGTTGGTGTTATCTGAACGTCATCGAAGGTCACCACTTCGCGCCGTGCCTTCAATCGCACTAGCGACCTGGGGTGTATTGATCTTGTGGAGGGCCAACCAGCAACTTGAAACCTTTAATGTATTATTGGCAATCGGTGATAGTTGGAGTCGTTATCTATTGTGTTTACCCGGTGCGCTGTTAGTGTTCTTCGGTCTTCGCCAGCAATCAGGGAGGGTGCGAGAACTCGATCTGCAGCAGGTTAGTTTCTCTCTTTCCGCAGCTGCTGTTGCATTCCTTGTTTACGGATTTGTAGGTGGAATAATTGTGCCATCGACACCATTATTTCCATCGACCATTTTGAACAGCCAAATATTGATCAATGCGACGCGTATCCCAGCACCGGTGTTGCGTTCCATTTGTGGCGCTGCTATGGCTTTCTTCGTAGTCCGGTCGTTGTCTGTATTTCGAGTCGAGACAGATCGACGAATTGCCGGTATGGAGCTTGAACAGAAAATTGCCTCAGACCGTGAACGAATTGGACGCGAACTACACGATGGGACAATTCAGAATCTCTTTGCTGCTGGTCTGAGTCTTGAGCGCCTTCAGAAACATCTGCAACCACGACCTGATTTAACTCGGCGGACAGAAACCATCATGGATACCCTCGATCGTACTGTGGAAGGTATCAGGCAATACATATTTGATCTTCACCCCTCGAAGCATTATCACAAGTTGGAAAGCGTACTAGATCGCCTAGTTAGTAATTTCCGAGAAGATACAATGCTTGAAGTTGAGCTTCAGGTCACCGGTACACGTTGCTGTACTATGAGCCCGCATCAGGCATCACATCTTACTCAGATAGTGCGAGAGGCATTAAGCAATGTGGTACAACATGCAGATGCTGAACAAGCAGTCATTGAACTGGAATATTATTCGGACGCTCTGTCTCTCAAAGTAATCGACAACGGCAAAGGGATGATAATCGACTCGATCGATCAGATCGGCAAACTTGGACATGGAATTACCAATATGCGTCACCGTGCGCGACAGCTTGGGGGCAAATTGGAATTGTCCAGCCACCTTGGAGATGGACTTGTAGTACACATCTACCTGCCGTGCTGTTCAGAGCAGAATGCGATTATTCCTAAGGATATGAGTGTATGAAATTAAGAATACTGTTAGTTGATGATCACGAGGTTGTAAGGGTAGGTCTTAAAGCACTGATCAACGACCAGCCGGGTATGGAAGTGGTAGGAGAAGCGGCCACAGCGAGAGAAGCAGTGATCCAAGCAGGTATTCACCGCCCTGACATAGTGGTGCTCGATCTACGTCTTCCCGATGGTCATGGAGTGGACGTCTGCCGCAATGTCAAAGCCAAATTCCCAAGCATTCGGATTATTGTACTCACCTCATATGCAGATGATGACGCAATTCTAGACGCCATTGCATATGGCGCCGAAGGTTATGTGTTAAAGAAGATAGGATCCGATGAGATACTGGATGCCATCCGTCGTGTCGGCAGAGGCGAGAACATACTCGATCCATCAGTGACAGAAACAGTCTTGAGCAGCATGCGCCATCTAAAGCGCCAAGAGTGGGCACACGCATTTTCAGGCTTGAATGCAAGAGAGTTGAATATCTTGGCGTTAGTTACAGAGGGAAAGACGAACGGTGAGATTGGGCAGGTTTTGCATCTGAGTGAACGAACAGTGCGAAACTATGTGAGCACAATATTGAGCAAGCTCAACCTCAAATCACGCACGCAGGCGGCAGCATTCGCAGCACGCAACCGAATTGAGGACTATTGTTGAATTCATAGTCTGAGATATTGATTTACACAAAGACGGGGCTCGAATGAGCCCCGTCTGTATTCTGAATAGATGCTAATACTAGGGTCGGGTCAACCCGGTAACATCAGCTCCAACTGCCTCAAGTGAATCATACAATAATTGGATGACGTAATTAGGGTTGTGAGCATAAGCGCCAGGATCCTTGACTGCAAACTGGTAATTGTATGCTGCCGCTAGCAGGTTGGGAGACCAAGTAGCATACTGGTTAGCATAATTCGCTTCGTCTGCATCAATCTCTCCGTCGTCATCTAGATCGGTGAAGAAGTATGGATAAGCATGAGAATCATAGATGATCCCGGTTCCGATGGTTAAAGCAGCATATTCCTGCATAGCCTGGTATAGAAGGTCAACGTAGGTCGATATCTCTCCTGCGACCCCTTCATCGGAGTCACCATCTCCGTCAAGATCCTCTACACTCATTCTAATATCGGTCATCTCTCCATCTTCGACCACCGGGTGGCAGCCATAACATCTTGCCTGGTTCAACTGCAGGAGATGGGCGTCATGACATTCGGTGCAGGTGGCGAAACCCATCACATGCTCGTTCTTGGCGGCATATTCACGACCTTCGAACTGGTAACCGCCAAGAGCCTCACTGCCAAACAAGGTCGCACTGGCAGCATAGTAATGGACGTTGACGAATCCAAGATCCTCACTTACTGCATCTGGTTCAAGTCCTTCGATATCCTCAGCAATGGACTTTCCGGACGCTCTTCCTTGATGGCACATCAAGCACATATTGCTATCAGGATTGCCTGTGTCCAACGAAGCACCGCTGGGGAACTTGACCGAAGCAACCTCGTAACGAGCATATGTTTCCAGTTCAGAGTGACAGGTTTCACA
>JBDLKB010000168.1:0-3738 GCA_039714055.1 Chloroflexota bacterium | reverse complement strand
CCTCAGCCACCTACTGAGACACCAACGATAGTACCAACGCAGGCACAACGCTCTCCCTTGCCGTTGCAGTTCAAGAAGGTTACATCTCAGGAGGGAGATGGTGCCCGAGTCATGTCAGTCAAATTGACCGTGCATATAGATTATGATGCGGACCTTCTGGCTGGTCCTGAAGAAGGAATCGAGGGAGTGCCGGTTAATGTCTATGAGTTGTCAAGTGGAGAGCTGCTGGCATATGGGTTCACAGGTGAGGATGGAAGTCTTTACCTCGGCCCATTAGTGGTGAATGGAACGGCAAGGTTGTCGATCCCGTTCCTAGGGTTGTCAAAGGAATTGACGCAATCCGACAACTCCTTTGTAATCAGTATCGTTCCGCGTTCATTACCGCGAGTGAGTCCGTAGGAGATGTTCAAGTGACGAACAGTTCTCCCAGCCATCCATCCCTACCATCGGTTGAAACCGAGTCAATTGAGGCGGGAAGTGGTGCTGGGCTTGGGGTTTTGCTGCGACGACAGCCGCCGCTTCTGTTGGCGCTCCTGGCAATTTTGGTTGTTGTGGTCCTGGTTTGGATAGGCATGGCGCTGCGACCAGAGCCAGAAGAACTTGACATAACACGAGAATCCGAGACTTATAGTCGTCCCCTGAATGATGTGCTGATTCTGGTCAACAAATCACCGAATGCAGGTTTTCCTGTTCCGGTTAAGATGGAGCGGAATGGGAATGTTGTGCCAGTGCTGCCGTACCAGGTAGTTGCAGATGAAGCGTTGGAAGATATTTCTCTAGCACCTGATTCTGCTGTATGGATCTATGGAACTATAGTGAATTTTGTGTTGGTGGTTGAACAAAACGAGATGATGCAAGGTTGGTTGCAGGATGTAGCTGTCGGCGACGAGATCAAAGTAGTTGTCAGTGATGGCACCAACTATGTCTTTTCTTCAAATGGACCACCAGCAAGCGTGGTCATGAATAGCGAGATTATGGATCAACGTCGTCCTCATCTGACGTTGCTGATAGATGACGGGAATGATTATCTGATACTTGAAGGAGACCTGCTGGGCACTGAGCTGCCTGCTGGAATAGATGGTCAGGCATCGAGTCAGATAGGAGAGCCGGTACAGATTGGCGACCTGAATGTAACTGTAATAGAAGCTAACTACATTGATGAAGATCCCTCACTTCCTAGCGGTTGGGCGTACCTGCTGATCGAGTACCAGTTGGAGAATTTATCGTCAACGGCGCTTGACCCAAATCAACTTAGAATGGATCTGCAGGACTCTCAAGGCCAGACGCATTCGTTGAGCTTACCTGCTAGTCAAGTTGGCAAGTTCGGCTACCTTATGTTGACAGTTCCGGCTCACACGGTGGCACATGGAACAGCAGGCTATTTGTTGCCGGCACCAATGATGGAGCAGGCAATTTGGCAGGTGTATGATTCACTATCACCTGACAACATTGCTACAATTGCCGTCGGTCTGTCTGGAGGAACCACGACACCTCGTCAAGTGATCACCCTGGGGGGAGTGGAGCTTTCTGGAACAAGGACTCAGGTGGACCTTTGGGGAACGGTTGCAAACCAGAGTGATTCACCTGTTAACATAAGTGCTCAAGACGTGGATCTAGCTGGAAATGATGGAACAAGTGCTGCTTTGCGTTTGGCAGACCCAGCATTTCCCTGGACCGTTGCGCCGGGAGAAGAATTACAGTTCCGCTTAGGCTACGATCGTCCCCTGACAAATAATGCAACATTCAAGGTGCAGGATGATCACTTTGAGATAATAGGATTGCCCTAATTTCAGTATTCGACCCATGCTTGCAAGTTCTAGAATATCATGCGACAATTAATATTATGTCAAGTGGCGGTGTTTAGGGTTGTTGTGTGCTTGTTGTTTCACGTGAAACATGGTGTTTCGCATAGAGCGCCATCGTAGGGTGACATCGAGGTTAACGAACGAGCTTGTGAGGTAGATTTTCTACCGGGAGGTTCTAGGGCACAGAGTGCAAATCGGTCAGCTTCAAATGACGTGCATATTTGTGTTGGAGCCTGGCTTTGATTCGATCTTGGTAGCTTGTGCCGATGGTATAATCGACTCATAATATTACAGTCTAGTATTTGGAGGACATTTATGGTTTTGTATCTGTTGATCAGTCTTCCGGCCCTTATTCTTGGAATGTGGGCGCAATCAAAGGTAAAGTCAGCCTTTGCCAAGTATTCCAAGGTCCGCACCATGAGCGGTATGACGGGGGCACAGATCGCACGGAACCTTCTTGATTCGAGCGGTTTGTCCGATGTGAGGATTGAGCCTTCTAAGGGGATGCTCAGTGATCATTATGACCCTCGATCGCGAACTCTGCGTCTGAGCGAGCAGGTCTATCAAGTGCCATCGGTTGCAGCTGCTGGTGTGGCTGCCCACGAAGCAGGTCATGCTTTGCAGCATGCCAAGGGTTATGCGCCACTGCAGTTCCGTTCTGCCATGGTTCCGTCGGTGCAGATTGGAAGCTGGTTGGGTCCCATCATCTTTATGTTGGGGCTGTTTTTGCAGCCGATGATGGGTAGTACTCTGGCATACGTAGGGCTGGGGTTGTTTGGTTTGACTGCTCTTTTCGCCATTGTCACATTGCCTGTGGAATATGATGCCAGTAGAAGAGCAAAGAAGCAATTGGCTTCGTTGGGCCTGGTTCAAAACAACGAGCTGGAAGGCGTGGATAACGTCTTGGATGCGGCGGCACTAACCTATGTGGCAGGAGCGGTACAGGCGGTAAGTACGCTCATTTACTATGGGATGCTGCTAGGCGGTGGAAGACGTCGCCGATAGAGAGCCCCGGCAGACTACTTTACGGTGAAGGCGCCCCGGTTAGATGACTCGATAGGGCGAAAATAGACTCCATCCCCCGAATTTCGCCCATCGCCGGGACTTCCACCACCGTCATCTCGCTATCGAATAGATGACGCAATCTTCTGATATTTGGTTTCTGCAGAGATGCCTGTCGTTGGGCGTACTCTCCCTCATTCTGATCTAGCACGCGGTTGATGATGAGATTGTCTACGTGGATACCGAATTCAGTGAACTTGCTGACTAGACGTTCGGTCTGATACACAGCAAGAGACTCTGGGATGGTCACCAGAGTTGCACCTAGTTGAGTTCGATCGCAGAGCCACTCCTTTATCCTGGCTGATAACTCACTCCAGCTTGCGATAATTTCACTGAACGGCATTTGGCTGAGGTTAAAGCGATCCCGTATGTCCATGTATACGCGAGGAGCTAGACGAAGGTGGCTGAGTAACTTCTCAGGAAAGCCAAGTAGCCTGAGTGTGTCTCCTGCTGGCGCGGTATCCCAAACGATTCGTTCATAGTCCGAGTTGTGCGCCAAGTCATGGATATATTCCAGCAGGAATTCCTCCTGGATGCCTGGAGCTAGGGCAACATAGTCAACCACCTGCTCATACTCCATGTCAACTAGTGCGGAAGCGGCAGCGTAGATCTCTGGTCCGTATTTGAGTTTCCAGCGCCGCATTACTTCTTCTGTTTTGATCTCTATCCCCCAGAGATGATTGGCAAGCTTCTTGGGATTAGGCGAGTCAAGTGTTGATATCTCGAATATATCCGAAAGAGACGGCTCCAAATCACTCGACAGGATAAGAGTATCGAGTCCAGAGTTAGCCCAATATATAGAAGCTGCAGCAGCGCAAGATGTCTTGCCGACACCTCCTTTTCCCCCAAATATCATAACATGGTGGTCGCC
>JBDLKB010000167.1:0-3740 GCA_039714055.1 Chloroflexota bacterium | reverse complement strand
ACGGATGAGCCGTTCAATGTTGGGTCGCAGCTTTCAAAGCACAAGTATCGAGGTATGAATGAATTGAATGTGTTGGGCTAAAGACTAATGGCAGACATACATGCGCAGCCCACTAACACGGGTAGATAAACCCGACCCACTTGAAGAATGACCATTATCGAATCAAACTCAATACCCAATAGCATTGTGAACCTACTCCCACAGACCTGTGCTAAGGTATTTATATCCCGCATCTGGAAGCATCGTGACTACAACACCATCATCCAAAGAACGCGCAAGACGTAAGGCGCCGGCTACTGCAGCACCAGAGGAGATACCGACGAAAAGACCTTCATATCGCGCTAGATCCTTCACTACCCGGTAAGCTTCGTCCGTCGTTACCGAAATATGATCGTCTATCAAGGTCTCATCGTAGATGCCAGGCACCATTGAGCTTTCCATGTGCTTTAGCCCTTTGATGCCATGTGTAGGGGCGTCTGGTTGAATAGCGACCAGTTGAACGCTTCTTTTCATCTGCAGTAGATATCTACCAACCCCCATCATCGTGCCACTAGTGCCCAATCCGGCTACAAAGTGGGTGACGGACCCGTTAGTTTGTCTCCAAATCTCTGGCCCGGTAGTGCGGAAATGAGCCTTCCAGTTTGAGTCATTCCCGTATTGATCAGCATAGTAGTATTTATGCGGGTGTTTATCCGCCAGATCCTGAGCAAATCGAATCGCTCCGTCCAGTCCCTCCTGTTCATCGGTTAAGTATAGTTCTGCGCCATACGCATTGAGAATCTGAATGCGTTCTTTGCTAACACTCGAAGGCATTACGAGTGTCACGCGGTATCCAAGCATTGCACCAACCATGGCGTATCCTATGCCAGTATTTCCACTTGTTGCATCCAAGAGTCTTGTCTCCTTAGTTAGCGCTCCGGATTTCTTTGCGTCGAGAATGATCTGATAGGCAATGCGATCCTTAACTGAACCTCCCGGATTCCCCCACTCCGGTTTAAGTAAAAGTTGCACGTTTGATCTCGATGTCAACCCTGTATTTCTGAGACGCACAAGAGGAGTCTCACCAATGAGTGACTCAACGGATTGACCTTGCTGAAGTATCACATCCAATGTAGTAGGATGTGTTTGAATAGTTGTCATGTTTGTTCTCCAATAGGAAAAGAATAGCGAGTATTCAGGTGAAAAGATCAAAAAGAAGGGGGGTGAGCGGAATCAGGAATCATTCCGCTTGTGGCTTTAAACCAACTGCGGGGTGATTACTGTTTCCGCACAGAACAGGTGCAACATGAAGAACAATATGGAGTATGAATGATAATCGTGTCCATAATTGACACAATTATATTCAAAATGCCTGTAATTTCAAGTATTTCAACCAGAGGGTGTTGAAATTCAAGTCCAAACAGCCACGGCAATGAACCACAAACGTCTAGTAAAGCTGGTGGCTAACATCAACTTGCCTTGCAGGGCTGCAGCATGCGCATGATTCCGCACTTGCACAACTCGCTCCACGGTATCACTGCGTGTTGTTGTGACCAGAGACTCACCCGCATTCCATCGGCCCAATTCACCAGAGTCACCACTTGGCGCTGTCAGCGTCTATGAAGTATCCAGTTCGCGTTCTTCGCCACGGATGAGCCGTTCGATATTGGGTCGCAGCGCCCAAAGCGTCAGAACTGAGGTGAGCAGGGCATGGATCAACTCGGTCCATATATCGCCGCCGAGAAGCATTCGTATTATTACCGTGACCAGCAAGACCATCGCCACCGCGATCGACCCCAGCGAGGCGCGTTTGGTAGCCCGAGCGGTTATCACGAGCGTGGCGGACAAGATAGCCAGATTCCAACACCAAAGAGCTGCAGCACTGCCGATGCTGGTTGAAGTCCCCGCACCCCCGCGGTAGCGCAAAAAGATAGAGTAATTGTGACCCAGAACTGCCGCCACTCCCGCCAAGGCGATCACGAGGTCATGTGTTCCCAACCACTGGGCAAAGCGTACCGCGACGTAGGCTTTGAAGGCGTCAGCTATACCAGAGGTAAAGGCGGCCGAATATCCCGCCGCCCGTGACACATTGGTTCCTCCGGTGCGCCCGCTGCCGAATTCCCTTATATCAATGCCCTTCCACCAGCGCACCACTAGATATCCAAAGGGGATCGACCCCAGCAGATACGCTGCTGCTAAAGCTAAAAGGGCTCGAATTGCCTCATTCCAATCCATATATCACCGTTTCTGCACCATAGGTAGACCAAAACCTCTACCCATCCATACCTATTCATACTTGTCAAACACTCTGCTCATGACAACACCGCTAGTATATGATGGTTGTGGCATTATTCGCTATGAACCAAATTGCATCAATCGAGCTATAATGCGCAGTTGAATCAAGAGTGGGAGTTGGATAGATGAGCGAAAAAATAAGTTTCGAACAGGCCTGGTTGAAAAAGCTCAGCGACAGTTTGGATACCGCTGCAGGCACTGATGTGCGCCGGGAAATAATGGCGGGAAGCGAAACTCTCTCCGACGTCACCGACCGAACCACCGTTATCAGATGGTCCCGTGAGGCAATGATCAAGCTGGAGGAAATGTTGGATCCGGAAACCGCCCAGGTAGTTATGACCGGCTGCGCCTGCCAGTACCCACAGTCCGCCCTGGAAAACGCCCGTCAACTCTACCGGGATACTGGCGACCTGGCTCAAGTGCACCGCCAACTGCAAGACCAGTTCGAGTCTTTCCTGCGGAATGATCTCAAATTGGACGAGTCTCTGCTCGAGCAAGTCGTGCAGCGTGGCTGGGGACTGGCTGGGGTGCTGCAAAAAGATCGGATTATCGCCACCAAGATTCCCAAGAGCGGATTCCTCAAAGAATACCTGGAGGAGGTAGATCCCGAGAAACGGCGTGAGATATACTGCCACTGCCCCCGAATTAGGGACGCCATCAAGCTGCAAGAAGACCTGCCTGCCATCTATTGCTACTGCGGAGCCGGCTTTTACCAGGGCATATGGGAGTATATTCTGGACCAACCGGTCAAGGTCGAGTTACTCGCCAGTGTCCTCCAGGGTGACGACCACTGCACCGTTGCCATTCACCTTCCCACATCCCCATTGGCGTAGGGGCGGGGTTGCCCCGCCCATGGGCTGGGAGACCCAGCCCCTACGTGAAACACGACCTTCCGCAAAGCAGAGGCGAAGTCAGGCGTTTTTGGCGTGGCAGAGTCAGGCGTTTTTGGCGTGGCAGAGTCAGGCGTTTTTGGCGTGGCAGAGTCAGGCGTTTTTGGCGTGGCAAAGTCCCTAGCTTCGCGGAAGGCTCTGCACTCAGGCGTATTGAGCGCTCAAACACCTTTTGAGTTATGATTAACTCAGGCAAATTCAAAAGGCTCGAAAGGAAAAGAACATGACAGAAAACAAACCAATTATTTCATTGATCGGCGCAGGAATGATGGGTGAGGCTATCATCGCTGGTCTGTTGCGCCAGGAAATCACATCACCTGCGAACATTAGAATCTCCGATCCCAGGCAAGAACGGATCAACGAGCTAGTAAATCGCCATCAAGTTGCTGGTTACACTGACAATTTAAACTGTATCCAGAACGCTGATATCGTCATCCTGGCAACCAAACCACAAAATCTGGATAAAGTTTATATTGACTTGAAAGGAAATATCCCGGAAGGAGCACTTGTGCTTTCCATCGTTGCCGGTGCCACCATTCAGAACATCAACTCGGGCTTGAACCATTCCAACATCGT
>JBDLKB010000166.1:0-3742 GCA_039714055.1 Chloroflexota bacterium | reverse complement strand
TGAGTCGGGTCCTCCGGACACACCAACCACTATCCCGCTATGTTTCGGCAACATGTTGAGGTCCTGCGACAAGTGACGCAGTGTTTTTGCCAGGTTAGTTTGAGTAGGTTTCATCTCCAGCAGAACCACTTACTCTTCATCATCGATTGACTCAGCCAATGTAAAGAACATTAGCGCTGTGCTCCCGTACACACGTTCGTCAATCAATACCAGATTCTCAAGAGCTAGCTCCTCTCTCTCCTTTGGATGAATTTGGACTATTGCCAGTCCATCAGCAGCCAACCAACGAGAATTCTCGTCCAGAATCAACAAGGTTGATTTCCACAGTTGATGATACTGAGGAGGAGCAATATAGATGATGTCATATGCTTGTTGAGGGACTCGTGAGAGATATGCAAACGCATCAATCTTTAACACTTGAGCATTCGATTCAAGCTGGCAATGCTTCAGATTCTCTCGCGCAATCTGACATGCAATCCTACTGTTGTCGATAAATAGAGCGGATTCCGCACCACGGCTCAGAGCCTCAATGCCCACCGAACCAGTTCCAGCAAAAAGGTCCAAGAATCTTGCACCTGGAACATCATACTGTATCAGATTTAACAGGTTTTCTTTTACCCGGTCAGTGATCGGTCTCGTCCCGGTGCCCGGAACCTGTTTCAGCTTTCTTCCCTTGGCAAAGCCAGAGATAACACGCATCACATCTCTACAGCTGAACGTGCTGCGTAAAGGTTTCCTACTGGCGCGGTAGTAGGAGTAACGCAACCCGTACCGATAATCAGCCTGCGCCCACCAGTCTGATCCAAAGCATCTGATACTTGGGCTGACACTTGCTGCGGATTGCCCAAAGTCAAGACCTCTGTTTGACTGATTCCACCGCATACTGCTCCTGGGAACATTTCCAGTCCTTGAGCAAGTGAGGGATATGTTTCACGGTCGTGCCAATTGATCACCTGCACCGGATAATCGACAAATTTGTCGAAATACACGGGAGCACCATGAAGATGGAGTACGTTCAACCAACCGCCACGAGCGTTCGCGAGTATTGGAAGGTCATATGAACGACCAAATCTATCATACTCGCCTGAGGTAAGAAGCTGTGGCTGGGCGAACTGCACCGCGTAGAAAATACCATCAATTCCAAGCTTAATCGCTGCGTTAACGAAATCCTGCGTTGCAATCAGTATATTTTGGAGCGCCTTCTCAACTTCTTCTGGCGCTTGGCGAAGATGCTGCAGCAGCGCTTCCTGACCCACTAGATTCTTTGCCTGACTCAGGGGACTAAAGATCGTCTGTATCACAGGGACACGCTGATCATCAACTTGATCCCGAATGAGTTCGAGGACCTCTAGTTGCTTTGCCAGGTGACCCTCGTACGGGGATCTGGGCACTATCCGGCTCCAGTCACTGATGTCGCCTACAACACGGTCACCATAGGTGCGTGTTCCATGAAAGTGGCCTTCCCAGCAGTCAGTTGCACCCCAATCACGGATGCAGAAACTGCTAGCCGGTGTCACTTTGATGAAATCGAAATCATACCTCCGCTGAAATTCAACTGTCGCTCTAGCAAGTGTAGATGGATCTTGATCATCAACAGGCCAGTGTCGCCAGAGAGCGATTGGAGGTCGATCTACTTCTTCTCCAACAATAGTAGCTTTGAGACGTTCAACTTTGTTCATAGGTTCTTGATTCCCGTAATGTTCAACAAGTAAATCTTATGCTGAAATGATGTCAGCGATTTGTTCAGGATGCTCAGCCACTTTGGCACCAGCACCTTCAAGCGCAGTAATCTTTTCCTCAGCAGTTCCTTTACCGCCCTGAATAATCGCACCCGCATGTCCCATCCTCTTTCCTGGAGGAGCGGTCCTGCCAGCAATGAATGCAGTCACCGGTTTAGTAACAGATGTCTGTATGAATTCAGCAGCATGTTCCTCATCTGCACCACCGATTTCTCCAATTAGCACAATCTGTTCAGTCTTGTCATCTTCCTCGAAAAGTTCTAGGCAATCAATAAAGTTGGTTCCGTTCACCGGATCCCCGCCAATGCCCACGCAGGTCGACTGGCCTATGCCTTTCAGGGTGAGCGCATACATGACCTCGTATGTCAGTGTGCCGCTACGGGCAACTATCCCGATTGGACCTGGAATCACTATGGACCCGGGTATGATTCCGACTTTGGCTTCTCCAGGTGTAATTAAACCGGGACAATTCGGTCCCACCAGTCTGGTGTCTGTCCTAGCGATATGCGCCTTCACCGAAACCATGTCAATTACCGGTACCCCTTCGGTGATGCATACGACCAGATCTACGCCAGCATCTGCCGCTTCGAGAATGGCATCGGCTGCAAAGCGTGCCGGGACGTAAATTACACTTGTGTTTGCCCCTGTTTCTTTCACAGCACTCGCCACAGTATCGAATACTGGCACTTTATGAATTTGCTGCCCACCTCTTCCTGGTGTAACTCCGGCGACAACATTGGTTCCGTACTCTAGCATGCGCAAAGTGTGAAATGCACCTTCTCTTCCAGTGATTCCTTGTACAAGAAGTCGAGTGTCTTTGTTGATAAGAATACTCATTTACTATCTCCGATCATCTACTATTTAGCTGCTGCAACCGCAAGCCGCGCAGCTTCAGCCAGGGTTGTGGCGGTCGACATCTCAGCATCAGAGAGAATCTTTCGTCCCTCTTCCGCGTTGGTGCCCACAAGACGAGCGACCATTGGAACATCCGTAGGAACCTGCTCTAGTGCTTTAAGAATTCCGCTCGCTACTTCATCACACCGCGTGATTCCACCAAAAACATTGAACAAGATAGCTTTTACATTCTTGTCATCGAGAATAATTCGAAGAGCAGCAGCAACCTTTTCGCTCTTGGCACCACCTCCGATATCTAGGAAATTCGCTGGCGAACCACCGTAGAGTTTAATAATATCCATTGTTGTCATTGCCAGTCCAGCTCCATTTACCATGCACCCGATTTCACCATCGAGGTCCACATAACTCAGACCGAACTGACGAGCCTCTCGTTCTGCTGGTGTTTCATCATCTATGTCGCGCATGGCAGCCAAATTCCGGTGACGAAACAGACCACTGTCATCAAGGACCATCTTCCCATCAACTGCAAGGAGTTGATTATCACCAGTTATTACTAGAGGATTGATCTCAGCGAGTGAAGCATCGGAATGTATAAAACAGCGAACAAGACCTTTTGCGATTGAATCGAAATCTCTCCAAAGCTCGCGGTCAAGACCAATACCGCTAGCAAGCTGCCTAGTCTGGTAGGTTCGCAATCCAAGAAATGGATCGACAGCAGCCTTTATAATCGCCTCGGGGTTTGTGCGTGCCACTTCCTCGATTTCGACTCCGCCTTCTGCAGACGTCATCACTACGGGAAGACCAGCAGTACGATCGATGACAACGCCGAGATAGATCTCTGACTTGATATCTGCAGCCTCGTCGATCAAGACTGTTTTCACCTTGTAACCTTTGATATCCATGCCAAGGATATCATTAGCCAATTCCCTGGCTTCCTTTGCCGACTCTGCAAGTTTTATTCCCCCAGCCTTACCTCGTCCCCCGACAAGCACTTGGCTCTTAACAACTACTCGTCCACCGAGTCGATCGGCAATCTCGTACGCTTCATCAGCGGTAGTGGCAGTTTCTCCGGAAGGAATTGGAATGCCGAATTCTGCGAATCTATGTTTCGATTGATACTCATGAAGCTTCACATCTTTCTCCTTGAT
>JBDLKB010000165.1:0-3768 GCA_039714055.1 Chloroflexota bacterium | reverse complement strand
TCTTATGGTCGCCATCGCCATGGCGATGGCAGCGCTAGGTGGCGCTTGGTGGCCCCTTCTCATCACACCGAAATTCATGCAGACCTTTGGCCACTTCTTCCCCTCCGCTTGGGCTATGGATGCTTTTCAGGACATCATCGTTCGCGGCGCATCATTGTCGGATGTAGCGCTTCATGTAAGCATCATGATGGCATTTGCGCTGGTGTTCTTTATCCTGGGAATCTGGCGGCTCAAGTTCGAGTAAGCGCCGAAGGATGGGGAAACCCATGCGATCTGATACTGTATCACCTGTAGGGGCGCATCGCGATGCGCCCTCGGGCGATTCTCGTATCGCCCCTACAAATATACCTTTACCACATCTTTAGCAGACTAATCACTCCCAAGTGAGGCTGAACGGCGCAGCGACAGTTCTTGCCGCAGTTCGGCGTGTTTTTCCCTTCCCAAAGGATAAAACAAGGCAAAAAGAATGCCCATCACAAACAGCACAGAGGGGAACGGTCCCATGAGTACGCGAATGGCGTTGACCGCACTGGTGCTCTGATTTACCGCTCCCGATACAAAGCCTCTCCATTCCAGTATCAGAAGCACCGCTGGCATAGTAATAGAGGATGAAACTTTGCGCAGCAGCAGCACCAGACTATAGAACATCCCTTCGTGACGTTCTCCCGTGTGCACCTCGTCCCATTCCACCGCATCCGGGATCATGGACCAGGGCAGCACATGCACTGCACCTACTCCAATACCAGCAAGTGCAGCCAACGCATATACAATTGTTCGGTTCAGGTCTGAAGGAAGCGCAATGAGCACAATGACCACCGCGGAAAGGAACAGCATACCTGCCACATAAGCAGCACGTTTGTCATATTTCCTTGAAAGCCTTTCCCACACCGGCAATGTGATCAATGCCGAAATGAACACCGCCCCCGCCACCATGCTGCTTTGCGCTTCCATGTTCATGTGATACTTGAGAAAGTAAAGCATCATCCCCTCTATGACTGCCATACCGCTCCAGGTAAAGAGGAAAATGCCTGCGGCAAAGAGAAAGGGCTTGTTACGAATCGCTGCTTTGATCGAACTCTTGAACGGCACTTGTTCTTGAGTCTGGAATTGCGGCTGCTCTCGGGTACCCAAGAAAGTCAACAAGAGTGGGATAGCGCCCACCGCGCCAAAGATCATTCCCATTGTCAATACTTTGTCCGCGTTCTCCGGCTGCATGTGCATAATGATCATCATTGGGACAGTCCAAGCCACCAAACCACCTATGATTGAGAACACCATACGATAACTGGTCAGTACTGTGCGTTCGTCGTAATCCTCTGTCAGCTCTGGCGTAAGGGCGTAATAGGGCATGTACACAAAGGTAGCTGCTGCGTCGTATACTAGATAAGCTAAAGCGTAATACGCCACCAGGGTCCATTCATTGTTGGTTGGCGGTATCCACCACAGAGCCATAAAGGCCAAGGCAAAGGGGATGAAACCAAAGAGAAGAAATGGCCTGCGCCTGCCCCATCGCGAACGAGTGCGATCCGAAATGTAGCCCATCAGAGGGTCGTTGATATAGTCCCAGCTTCTTCCCACAAAAACTGCAATGGCTGCCATCTTGGGTGCTAATCCCACCACGTCGGTCAAAAAGATGGCATATAGGATCGTGAGGATAGAGTTAGTCATCGAGAATCCCAGGTCACCCGCTCCATAGAAGATACGGGTAGTCTGTGGTAATTTGCTTTCTTGCGTCTGCATAGGCCGCCTTTATTTAATCATTCGGTGTCAGGTTCAAACGCACGCTTGTAGATGCGATGTCGTTTGTACCACTTGACCCCTATGGTCTCCATGTCGTTCTTGCTTTTGAAATTAATCTCTCCTACCTGAACGATGTCACCATGCTCGTAATCATAGGTGTACAAGGTCTTGGCGATCTCGGCATACATGATCACACTGGCGCCCCTGCCTTGATATTTCGGCAGCACCCCCACGCCGTTGAGATTGACCCACTTTGTTCGCTTCTGCTCTCGCAAGATGTGATACCAACCAAATGGAAACAGCTTACCTTTGCAGCGCTGCAGCGCTGCGGAGATGTCAGGATATGCGATGATGAATCCCACAATGTCATCATCCTTCATTACCATTTTGATTTGTCGAGGGTCAGCAATGGGCATCATCTCGTCGACAAAACCCATGATCTCTTCATCCGTAGGTGGATAGATGGCACGATCAACAAACGAAGTGCGATATACCTCCGCCACCTTCGGTATCCATCGCCTCAGCTCGCGTTTGCTTTCAAAGTTCTTGATTCTCAACCCCCGTCGTGCTTTTGTTCGTTCAGCCAATTCGTAGAACCGATCAGGAAGTACATAATCTTTACCCAGATAGCCGGAGAGAAGGTCCTGGTCCTTGACGTAACCTGCATCCTTGATGAATCCATCATAGTGCGGCAGGTGGTAGGGAATACCCAGAGCGGGTCGGTGTTCAAATCCTTCTACCAGAATGCCAGAACCGGAAACGCCAGTAAATCCACGGGGACCCAATATGCGTTTCAAGCCCCGTTCTCTAGCCCAGGAGTCAGCATAAGAGAATAATCCTCGCGCGGCATTAATGTCGTCTTCCACCTCGAGCAGATCAAAGAATGCAGCGGGGCTTCCCTTTTGGTATTTGTTGAAGCGGTGATGTTCAAGCACCGCCAACCGGCCTACCACCTCTCCATTTCGTTCCGCCAACAGATAATCAACATCGGCATAATGGTAGATTGCATGTTTATCACGATCGAGCATTGCCCGCGCGCCACCTATCAGCGGTGGAACCCATTGCTTATTGTCCCTGTAGAGATCAAAGGGGAAATTGACAAAGCGATTCACATCCTCACGGCTGTTGGTGTCAACGCACCTTACTTGAATCATGTGTCCTCACTTGAGTCAATGGGTGAAAAGAACGCAGTGCTATTTATTAAGAACACAGAAAAGTATACAGAGTCACTTATGTCACGCAACTTGGTATCGAACAATCATCAATTCATTCTTGCATGCAATGCTCTTACAGATGACAAGAGTGTATTCGATATCTCATGTGGATCGCAGCGGAAACAACCTCCAGCAATCAATAGTTTTCCGTTGTAACCCTCGTATCCTGCGGGTATAATCCTGGTCATTCTGCAGCCTGTATTTGTGAGTACTCAGTTTTGGAAGCTCCTGTTCTCCGAACTAAATTCTTTATTCCGCCATCTCGTTCCGAGGTCGTAAGCCGCCCTCGGCTTTTCACCCTGCTCAACCAGGGTCTGGATAAGCGCATCACCACTGTGTGCGCGCCAGCGGGATTCGGCAAATCTACTCTGGTCAGTGCCTGGACTCAATCGGTCAAGCCGCGAGTAGCATGGCTTTCACTCGACTCGGCTGATAATGATCTCACCCGCTTCTGGACCTATGTGATCTCCGCCCTACAGACCATTGACAGCTCCATAGGAGATGTCGCTCTCGCCGCAGTCACCCGGGCGCAAGAGGGCGAGATACTCAATATCGTCTCCGGCTTTATCAACGACCTGGTGGAAAACAGCAGTGAGATGATCCTGGTATTGGACGATTACCATCATGTCGATTCAAGCACAGTCAACGATTCATTCCTGTTCTTTGTAGAAAACACTCCAACAAATCTGCATCTAGTCTTGCTAAGTAGATCCGACCCTGCCTGGCCCCTGGCAAAGTTCCGTGCTCGCAATCAACTGGCAGAGATTCGGGCGCAGGACCTTCGTTTTACCGAAAGCGAAACCGACGCCTTTCT
>JBDLKB010000164.1:0-3768 GCA_039714055.1 Chloroflexota bacterium | reverse complement strand
CATAAAAGCAGACCACGGTGCCAGCTCTGTACCGCTGCGTCCGGTGGCTGCTATAAGAGCAAGAAAAGACGATGCGAGAGAACCGAATGTCACCGCCCAGGCATGCCCCACCAAAGCGATCACTACCGCCTGTATAGCCGTGAACCCAAATCCAATTAATAGCGGGGCAACTACCGCTGCCGGCACTCCAAAACCACTAGCTCCCTGAAGAAAAGAGCCAAATCCCCAACCTAGCAGCAGTGCTACCAACACTCGATCAGTTGTCAGTGAAGAAAGTCCCCTGCCGATGGCATCTATTGCACCCGCTTCACTTACTAGATGGTAAAAGAGCAGCGCAGCCCAAATAATGTACAGCACATAGACCGCTAATAAAGCCGCTCGCAATTGTGCTTGCCAAAGCAGTTTGGTTCCCGCACCAAATAACAGCCCCGCAACTAACAATGACACCAACCATCCCGCTGGACCAGCTTTGATAGCACCCAGGCGAAAGCCCAGCATGAGTACCAGCACCACTAGGATAGGAAGTGCAGCGATTATGATGTTGACAATCGATGGCTCCATTGTCATGATTCAACTCTGTTGCTGATCTACGAAAGGCAAGTGTATTCGCCGTATTCCTTGCGGTCAACTTGCAGTCAGCAAGCGTTCGGTTACCATTGCCAGTAGGAGATCGAGTAGAGATGCGAAACGGGAAACCACTCTATGAGCTTCACCGGCACCTGGATGGAAGCGTGCGGGTTGAAACCATCCTGGATCTCGGACAACAACACAACATTGACCTTCCAGCAGACACAGTAGAGGGGTTAAGACCGCACGCACAGGTGATGGAACCAGTTGTGGGCGTGATGTCCTTTATCTCCAAATTCCACTGGATGCAGCAAGTGCTTGTTGATCTCGATGCTGTGCGCAGGATAACGATCGAAAACGTACAGGACGCAGACGCTGAAGGGATCGACTATATCGAACTACGCTTCAGTCCTGTGTTTATGGCTGAAAAGTCCAAGTTAAAACCAGAGCAGATTGTCAGAGCAGTTTGCGAAGGGGTAGCTCAGGCAAAATCCGAGCGTGATATACAAGTCAAGCTCATTGGCATCTTGTCGCGCACTTATGGAGTCGACTCATGTTGGCATGAGCTGGATGCTATATTTAAGGGACGAGGACCAGACCTGGTGGCAATCGACCTGGCAGGAGACGAGATCAACTATCCGGGCTACCTCTTTATCGACCACATTCGCAAAGCCAAGGATTATGGTCTTGCTGCAACCATTCATGCGGGAGAAATGTCAGCAGAGTCACCCCATGCCGAACTCGGGCTGAGAAATCTATGGGTGGCAGTAAGTGATATGAAGGCAGAACGTCTGGGACATGCTCTGCGCGCAGTGGACGACCCGGCTTTGATGGATTTGATCCGGGAGCGCGGTGTGGGCATCGAGAGCTGCCCCACCAGCAACCTGCAAACCATGTCCATTCCATCGCTTGCCACGCATCCGATAAAAGATTTCCTCGAACGCGATGTGCTGGTGACATTGAATACGGATGATCCAGGTGTAAGTGGCATCACCCTGGAATCGGAATACTTGGTGGCAGAGCGCGATATTGGTCTTACATCGAACCAGATTGAAAGGCTTCAGCAAAACGCAGTACAGGTTGCGTTCGCCAATATCTAGCAGACATTCGTCTGCAACCCAGCCAGGAGAGTGCGGTATAATCGCGGCGCAATGGAAAAGTTGATCGCGGGCGCCAAACAATGGAACATCGATCTTTCCGACCAACAGGTTGAGCAATTCCGCTTATATCGGCAAGAGATTCAAAAGTGGAATCAGAGCATCAATCTGACCGCAATCGATGATGATGAAGGCATCATTATCCGACACTTTCTAGACTCCCTCTCCTGTGTTCTCGCCATGCGCCAGGTCAATCACATTAAAGGGGAATGCAAACTGGTGGATATAGGCGCTGGAGCAGGTTTTCCTGGTATACCCCTAAAGATCGCATTCCCATCATTACAGGTCACCCTGGTAGAAGCTACAGGCAAAAAATCAAGATTCCTGGATCATATGATCGACCTGCTTGATCTATCTGGTGTTGAGAGTATTAACAGCAGGGCAGAAGATTTGGGTCACAGCATAGAACATCGCGAGCAGTATGATTGGACAGTAGCCCGCGCGGTTGCTGACCTTCCTGTTCTGTTGGAATATATGCTCCCATTAACTCAGATTGGCGGTTTTAGCTTGGCGCAGAAAGGAGAAAAGGGACCAGAAGAAGTGTCGCGTGCCGACCGGGCACTCTCAGTACTGGGAGGCAAGCTAATCAAGGTATTGCCTGCTGAGATCCATGGTTTGGCGGAAACTCGACACTTGATTCTGGTCGAGAAAATCGCCACAACTCCGGCAAAATACCCCAGACGCCCAGGTATGCCTACGAAGCGCCCCCTGGTTTGAGAAAAACAGGGGCACTATGTGCCCCTGCTTCTATTCGGTAATGGTAAACAGACTTCCGTCGGTGCGCCCAAAGACCTCCGGGAAATAGAACTCGTTGGCAAAGGCTGGAATTACCCTATATTCACCAGGTACTGTTGCCCGGAAGGAATAGGTATAGTCGTAGGTTCCAGGTGCCAGATAGTCCGCAAACAACACTACTTTATTATCACGCATCTCGCTGCGGCTGTACCACTGCCACCACCAGTCACCCCACCAAGGAACCTCTCTCTCACTCTGCCGGCGAAGTTGTGGTCCTTCCTCCAACACTGAGGTTGTGTCTAGAATGGTATCGATAGGCTCAGCACCTGCCGGAATTGGATCCTCCACCACGACGTAATACAAAGAGTTGGGGACAATGATGGTCAAGTGAACCTTGATCTCCTCGCCCACCTTGGCGCTATCCACTGGAGCACAATCAGTAATCTTCTCACAGTCTGCGGGAACATATCGTCTTTGCACAATGATTCCACGATTGACGGCATCCACATCCTCAACAGGAAGATATGCCCTCATGTGGGCTGAATAGTACAAACGCCCTTCACCTTCGCCGCGAGAAATCACCAGAGGATGACCTCCCGCCTGCTGCTCCATAGCTCCCAAGGCACGCATCATAATGATCGGGTCTTGGATGTTGTCTGGGGTTACCGTGCCGTTGGACCACGACTCTCGATCAAGCAATACCTCCCAATCATAGTTTCCTTCCAATTCGCCAGTGTACGCCATCCAGTCTGTGAACGCGATTAGAGCCCAGGCTGTTTCCTGAGTGGTCTCCCAGATTCCGCCCTTCCTGGCAACCATCAACCAGCGGATAGCATTGGGAATGAGTTGATTCTCTGGATCAAGCTGAGTGAGAGCATCCAGGATGATAGCAGTTGACCTGGTGTCGGTGTTCATCGCCCACCAATCGCGCTCATTCTCTTCCCAATGCGCTCCTGTCGCGCTCAAAATCACCTCATTGGTTAGATCAGAGAGTAATGTATCAACTCTGCGATCATCACCCAGGGTCATAGCGATATATGCACGACCATAGTGACTCAGCTTGTCGCGCTTCCGGTAGAGGTCGTCGACTTCAGAGCTGATGTCTGATCCATGCAAGTCAAGGACATATAACACCCAGGCTTGCCGGTTGGCTTGATGAAAGTCCGAAAGTTCTACCGCTGTCACCAATTGAGATCGGAGATATGCCACACCCTTTTCAATCACATGGGCAGGAACATCCAAATCCATCTCCTTGGCATACGCAAGGGCGAACATGGCATATGAACTCACATATGGATTACTCCTCTTG
>JBDLKB010000163.1:0-3796 GCA_039714055.1 Chloroflexota bacterium | reverse complement strand
ACGATAACTGTCCTGATCTACTTAGTAGCTGCAGATTTGCTGGGCTCTGAATTGCTGTACTCGGTACACTTAATCGGTAATCGAAATATGGATCCGGGTGATTGAGCACAAAGCGTACTGTAAAGTCATCTACCTTTTCAATACCTGCAATAAGCGAACCCGCCTTAGCATCCTGAGCGAAGCGTGGACGTTCACCGAATTCGACAGATAGCCCCCATGATTGTGCAATATCATCTATGTAACCAGACTGCTCCAGCGTTTTGATTCCATGATTCAGTAGCGCTAGCGTCTCAGTACCACCTGGAGAAACAGCAAAACGGAACTGGTAGTGTCCAAGCGAACCATCCCCATCTTGGCTGCCGTTCGAATTCAATACACGCAGTAAGCTTGGGTTGGCTTCATCAAATTCAGAAAACGCGATTTGATTAATTATTATCGCGTCCACTTGGCCAGCGAACAATGCATCCATCAACTCACGCAGATCGTTGTATTTTCTTACATTGCCTGGTGGGATTTCTAGGAAGCCGCTCAACTGACCTGTCGTTTCCCAAGCCAGGCTAGACGATTTCAACCCAACAATAAGCCCAGGTAGCTGGTTTACATCGACTATTGTCCGTGACTCTGCTAGCACAACAGCTTTGATATCCAAGTCCAGATACGGTTCCGAATATAACACTTGCTCTGAGGCAAAGTCGCTATCAGTAATGCCACCTGCAAGGAGATGAACCTCACCTGAATACAGTTTCTCAAGTGCAGCCTCCCACACCATTGGCACGGGTGATAATTCCATCTCGGCTCCATCTGCTATCACCCGTAACACATCCAGGTCCATGCCTACCAGTTCGCCGCTTGGGTTAGTGTCAGAGAAAGGAGGAAATGAGTTGTCAAATGCTGCGATCAGCTTCTCTTTTGGGGGAATCGGGGTCACATCAGGCAACTCCAGTGTCGGAGTTGCGGTAACCTGCAAGCTGCTCGATGTATCAGGTTCCTTTGTGCACGAAACGAGTACGAGCACAAGGAAAAGCAATGATCTAAACCGGATTATACGCTCTACCACTTGTTACCTCCGCTTGGGCAGTTGCCAAGCAGCGCAATTCTAACTAGTAAAGCGCTGAGGTCAACATCGCGCTTTCTATTATCGAGAAGAGGAAAAGGGATTTGATCAGAGGATATGGGCGAGAAATTGTCTGGTTCGTTCCTCTTTCGGATTGGTAAAGAATTCGTCCGGGGGTCCGGATTCTGCCCACACGCCCTCATCCATGAGCATCACCCTGTGAGCAACATCTCGCGCAAAGTGTATCTCATGGGTTACCACTACCATGGTCATGCCTTCTTTGGCCAGCCGCTCCATGACATCAACCACCTCGTTGATTAATTCAGGGTCGAGAGCAGAGGTGGGTTCGTCGAACAGCATGATCTTGGGTTCCATTGCCAGGGCGCGAGCGATCGCTACTCTCTGTTGCTGTCCGCCTGAGAGACGAGAAGGATATTCATCACGTTTGTCGGATAGCCCAACCCACTCCAACAATCGTTCCGCCTGGGGAACGGCTTCATCACGTGACAATCCTTTCACAATCGTGGGTGCTTCAATGATGTTCTCTATCGCGTTCTTGTGGGGGAAAAGGTTAAACTGCTGAAATACCATGCCCGCTTTGCGCCGGATCTCCCTTTTGTGCAACCTGTACTGCCCTGCTGGTTCTCTAGCATCGATCTCCACACCATCAATCTCGATTGTGCCTTCTGAGGGTTCCTCCAAGAAATTCAAACACCTTAGGAATGTGCTCTTACCACTTCCAGAGGGACCTAATATCACCACTACTTCTCCGGTGTTGACTTGGAGATCTACACCGCGGATAACATGCAGCGCACCGTAATACTTGTGTAGATTACGTACCTTGATCATTGCATTCTGGTCATTCGTTTTAGCATTCATAGCCTATTTTCTCTCGCTGCGAGCCATTCGCTCTTCTAGTTTGCCTTGCAGAGCTTGAAACACCACAGTCAGCAGCCAATAGAACGCTGCCGCGATAATGTATGTCTCCATATTTCGAAAGTTCTGCCGCCCAATCTTGTTTGCCCTAAATGTCAGTTCCCACACAGCCATCAAGGACACCAGTGACGAGTCCTTCATCATGGCAATAAAATCATTACCGATTGGTGGTATGACTATACGAAAGGCCTGTGGTAAAATGATGCGGTGGAACGCCTGTGCACGTGACATCCCCAGTGCCTGTGCCGCTTCATGCTGCCCTTTGCTGATCGCCTGGATCCCCGCCCTGAATATCTCTGTCATATACGCGCCGTAGTTGACACCTAGCGCTAATACACCTGCTGTAACTGCTGGCAGCGTGAGACCCAGCCGTGGAAGACCAAGATACCAAATGTATATCTGCACCAGTAAAGGTGTCCCTCGAATTAACGACACATAGAAACTCGAAAGTCCATTGGCTATCGGATTGCTTGATAGTCTTCCCAAGGCACCAAGTATTGCCAGAAGCACCGCTAACACAATAGAAGCTACTGATACTCCTAGAGTTAGACCGGCACCCTGCATGATGAAGGAGAAAAAATGGCCCATAAAGGCCACATCAAGATTGAAACGCCGCAGTGTCGAGAACAATATCACCAATAACCCCACCCATGCCGCGCCAGACAAAATCGCAAATCTGGTCTTTTGTGTTTTTTGTTGCACCTGGAGGATCTCCGCCAATCCATGTGCACCAGGGGCTTCAAACATCACCGATATCGGTTCCGATAGCAGCAAATAGTCCACCACGGCGTACCAGGCGATCATGAATAGCAGCGGCGCAATCAAGCGCAGCTTAATTGCCACAGCTGCTGAATATGTTAGCACCTCCAACACTGAAGCCCCGAATACAACCACTGGACCAATGATGAATAGTGCCATCGCCGCCAGGTACGCCCAACGCTCAACCTTTGATAGCCCCCGCATAATCACTGCACCCGCTAAACCGCTTATCAAAAGCCATATTCCGATTACATTCCGCCAAACAGGCAACAAACCATACCTTGACCAGTAGATGTCAGTTTCTCGTTGATTTGCTCGATCCCATATACGCAGTGTGCCATCCTCACTGGTAGTTACCACCAAGTCCTCATCACTGGTATAGTCAACGCCTACGATGGTAGCTAGGTGTCCCTCGTACTGTGCCGTGCTCTTACCCCCTGGCACTCTCCAGGTACGCGCCTTAAAGTCTTCACCTCCAGAAATCATCTCATCGAGTTCATCATGTGAGTTAATGGTACTAACAGTCGACCAATGTCCCATCGCCATCCATCTGTTCTTCCCGGTCTCTACATCCCAGAACGCAATTTGCGTGTCCTTGCTTCCAGTAACTAGCAGAGATCCGTCGCGATTGAACGAGACTGCAGTAATCGTATCCTCATGACCAATCCACTCTTCCTGAACTTCCGGATCCTCCCATTCCCCGCTAATGGGAGTCTGAACACCGGAAGCCAAATTTATCAGGAGTACCTCAGTCTCGTGAGCTATTGCTACGATGGATCCATCCGTACTCAATGCCACCGCTGAGGCGCCTTCCACGCTTTCCTGAATCAGCAAATCATCTGGTTTGGCAACATCCACAACAGATACTAAACCGTCTCTAGTTAATAACGCCAACAAATGACCATCCCCGGAAAAAACAGCCTGCACCACATCCGATGATAATTGGTATGTTTCCAATACTTCTAACGTGTCTCGATCAAGTCTGGTGAGATTCCCACCCTGTCCCATCGCCACAATCGAGTCATTTACCGCGTCCTCTGCCAGTGA
>JBDLKB010000162.1:0-3798 GCA_039714055.1 Chloroflexota bacterium | reverse complement strand
TGCAGTTTCCACTGCCGTCTGAGTCTCGCGCCCACGACCTGCGGAAGAACTACCAGCCCAAAGTGGGCGCCCGTCTGGTTCGCGCAACATGAGGTGCTCACCAGTGGCGGTTAATGTAATGTCACCAGCGACGAAGGTGTCATCTTCATAGAATCCCATTATTTCGACAGCGTCGCCGGGTTCGATTTCGACGCCCTGGCTGCTCCAATAATGTGTCGGTCCAAGTTCTACTTCCAGAACGTCGCCATTGGCTGATTCCACTGTCAGCGCGTTATCGTCCACAGATAGTACGACACCGTTGACTGTAAGCCATTCCTCTACCATTGCCTTGGATTGCTCACGGTCAACCGCTTGACCTCTTGCGTCTGCGTCTCTATTTTGCCCAACGCCGAAGCTGCTCGTTTCGTCATCGATGCGACGACCGTTACCTTGACCACTGTTTGGCGACTGGGAGTACTTTCCTTCAGTGCTGTTGGTGGATTCAAACGCCAAGGTGGAATCTCCCCGAACGTAATCGTATGTACCAACTGCGATTGCGCCAGCTAGGATAGCCACCAATCCAATAGTTACTATTCTCTTTGTCATTTTTTCTCCTTATACCACTTGGTTGAAATTACAAGTGGCAACATGATAGCGGCGAGTTATGAAGAGATTGTGAAGAAAGGATTAAGAATTGATATGGATGGCGTAAAGTTGGTGGTTTCGGCAGACTTGGTAGCGACACTTACAATTTGGATCTAGATTGCGAAACAAAACAGCAGTATTAATGGCAGCAAGATTGCGAAGAAGAGCGAGAGGAAAGGTAATCACACATTCATAACTTTTTCATGAAATCTTTACAATTTCCATGTACAATGAAATGCAGTTAACCAAATGAGGAGATCTATGCCGCAACAGACTATTCTTGTGGTCGATGATGAAAAACAGATTGTGAACCTGCTTCGGGCATATTTGGAAGAAGCAGGATTCAGGGTAGTGTCTGCGAACGACGGACAGCAGGCACTCTATACGGCTCGTTACGAGAAGCCTGATGTAATTGTGCTGGACCTGATGATGCCAGAGATGGATGGCTGGGAATTCACTCGCCGCATTCGCCGGGAGAGCGATGTGCCCATTATCATGCTTACTGCTCGGGTTGAGGATATGGACAAGATTCTCGGACTCGAGCTGGGGGCTGATGATTATGTGACCAAGCCATTTAGCCCGCGTGAGGTGGTGGCGCGCGTGCGCGCCATACTGCGTCGTGCGGGGCAGCTAGCACCTGAACCGGATGTACTCCGTGCGGGTGACCTGGTCGTGGATCGAGACTCTCACACAGTCACTCTGGATGGTGAGTTAGTGGATGTAACTCCGATGGAATTCGATCTACTTGCAGTACTTATGTCTCGTTCAGGGAGCGTCATGAGTAGACTAGACTTGCTTGAGGCAGTTCAGGGGAACGCCTACGAAGGGTACGAACGAACAGTTGATGTTCATATCAAGAACCTGCGACGCAAGATTGAATCTGATCCCAAAAGCCCGCAATATATCCTGACTGTTTTTGGAGTGGGGTACAAGTTTAATGACTTGCGGCTAAAGGGGAAGGGTAATGAAAAATAGCACGAGTCATTCACCAGTCAGCAAGCGCAGCCTATGGCTCAAGCTGACACTAGCGTTTCTCCTGGTAGCCCTGGTGGGAGTGGGCTTGGTGGCTTGGCTAGCAAACCAGGTGACAACAACAGAGTTCCGCTATTATACAATCCGCGGCCAGGCGTCTGACTCGCAAGAACTGAGCGAGCAGCTTGAGGAATACTATGCGGCCCATGGAGATTGGAGTGGTGTTGCTGCAATTCTAGGAGAAGGTCACGGGCAGGGGAGAGGAGCTGGACAAGGGGAAGGCAGAGGGCAATTGTATCTAGCTGGTGCTGATGGCAGCATTGTGGCCGGAGCCACCAGTAATGAATTGGGACGGCAGTTGGAGCAGGATGTCCTGGACGCTGGTATTCCGATTCAGGTGAATGGACGCACTGTGGGTACACTGGTTTTCTCCAATGCCTGGACTGGCGCCTTGGGCTACATCGAGCAAGAGTACCTGGACCAAGTGAATCGAGCATTCATCTGGGGAGGGCTTGGAGCGATAGCGGTTGCCTTGCTGCTGGGGACCTTTCTTGCCTGGAGAATCACTACCCCTTTGCGCAAACTCACTCATGCAGCTGAGAGAGTTGCTGCCGGTGATCTGACAGGAAGAGTAAGTATCAGCTCTTCCGATGAGATCGGTCAACTGGCTTCCACTTTTAACTCGATGGCGGACAGTTTGTCACGGTCGGATGAATTGCGCCGCCGCATGACAGCCGACATAGCTCACGAGCTGCGCAACCCTATCAGTATCATCCGGGGCCAAGTGGAGGCTATCCAAGATGGCCTTTTCCCTCTCGATGCTGAGCACCTGACTCCTATCCACAGCGAGACAATGTTGCTCGGGCGGCTGGTAGACGATCTAAGAACTTTGGCATTGGCAGAAGCGGGTCAACTCCCGCTGCACAAAGCCAAGGTGGATTCGATCAGTTGGTTGAAATCGGTGGTGACAAAATTCGATTCGCTTGCTTCAGAAAAATCGATCAACCTGGAGGTTAATGCCGCGCCTGACATTCCTCCGACTGTAATGGATGCGGATCGCATGGAGCAAGTGTTGACTAACCTTTTAGCAAACGCTCTGCACCACACACCCGAGAATGGCGCGATTGTAGTAAACGCCGGTGGCAAGCACGAATTCAATGTTCAGGTATCGGACTCTGGTCCAGGAATCCTACCAGCTGATCAACCGCATGTATTTGACCGTTTTTGGCGTGGAGACAAGTCTCGAACGCGAGATAGCGGTGGAACGGGGTTGGGACTGGCGATCGCCCGTCAACTAGTGGAAGCACACAGCGGCCGGATATGGGTGGATAGTGTGCCAGGCACAGGCGCAACCTTTGGTTTTTCTATTCCAACAGGGGTGAATAAACTCAGCTAGTCCCCGTCAGGGCGCTAGACAGCACGGGTGACTGAATTTGATCTTGAAGCTTCCCAACCGAGCAGAGTCTTTTTTCGGGCTGACCCCCAACGATATTGATGGATATGTCCTGTGCTGCGAATCACTCGATGGCAGGGAATCAGGTAGGCAATGGGGTTTCGGGCCACTGCGTTGGCAGCGGCACGCACAGCAGATGGTCTTGAGGCCATCGTGGCTACATCCTGATAGGTCACCAGCCTGCCGGAGGGTATGGAAAGCAACGCCTGCCAAACATGGATCTGGAAATTTGTTCCCTTTAGAAAGAAGCGATGTTTAGGTTTTCTCATTTCACCTGTGTCAGCAAATATCTGCCGCACAATCTCTCGGGTGCTGGAGTTGGATTCGACAAAATGTGCTTTAGGCCACTCTTTTCGCAATGACTCCAACGATTGGGTCCGTTGTTCAGGCGAGGGGAAACGCATGGCACATATTCCGCGTTCAGTTACTGCGATCAAGCATTCGCCAAATGGCGTGGGATGGAAACCATACTGGATCTCAATGCCGGCTGCCTGTTGCTTGTATTCGCCCGGGGTCATCGCCTCGATCGAGACAAAGCGGTCATGAAGCCTGCTCGGACTGGAGAGACCAGAGTCATACGACACATCGAGCACACTGCGCGATGTTCTCAGTTGCTCTTTGGCATACTGGACCGTCAAATACTGTAGAAATTGGTGTGGTGTCACCCCTGACCAGCGTTTGAACAGCCGATGAAAATGGTGCGGGCTTAGGTGTACACTGGCTGCCATTTCATCAAGGCGTGGTTGGCG
>JBDLKB010000161.1:0-3805 GCA_039714055.1 Chloroflexota bacterium | reverse complement strand
TCTGAGAGACAACCAAGTTCCGATCCCATCTACGATCTGATGGTATTACATACCATGGAGCATATGAGGTAGAGCATTTAGATAGCACTGTTTCATAGGCTTCCATGTAGTCATCCCATTGCTCTCGCACCTTGAGATCACCTGATGAAAACTTCCAATGCTTGCGAGGATCCTCCAATCTTGCGTCAAAGCGCTCTTTTTGTTCGCGTTTGCTAATATGGAGAAAGAACTTGCGAATCGTGACGCCGCTGTCAGCTAACAATCGTTCGAATTCGTTAATGTGATCATACCGCTTGGACCACATTTCTGGTGGAACAAGATTGTTCACTCGAACAACTAGAACATCTTCATAATGTGATCGATTGAATATAGAAATCTCACCGCGACCAGGTGTGTGTTTGTGTATACGCCAGAGGTAATCGTGCGCTATTTCTCGGCGAGTGGGGACCTTGAAACTCGCCACGTGAACACCCTGTGGGTTGAACCCTCCCATAACGTGTCGAATTGTGCCATCCTTTCCTCCAGCATCCATTGCTTGTAGAATGATCAATAGAGCGTGCTTGCTCTCCGCATAGAGAAGATTCTGCAGGTCTGCCAGCTTCTCTACATTATCCTCCAAATCATCCTTTGCCTGCGACTTGTCGGCATAGGGTTCTATGCATTCTGTTGCCATGGCAGATAGATCCACTGCTGTGCCTGGTTCTACACGGTGCTTGTCGAAATTCATGTTTCCTCCCTTCATTAATCTACAACGTGTTCAATAATTGATTCATTGCGACTAGTCGCTGGTGTCAACAACCTCAATCGTGGCAACAGCGATGTACGGTTGAGCATCACTTTCCGTTGTTGAAGCTCCGTCAGTTGAACTATAGGTTCCTACGACTAGCTGGTAGGTGGATGGTGCCGCATCATTTGGAATGCGTATTGCCCGATTTTCAACAAGACTCTTTGTAGTATCTCCGTTAATTTGAGGAGAACCATAACCTAGTGAACCATCCAAACCTTCGATCACCTGGGGACCAAGCAAGTGGACAAAAAGAATCTCTTCATGTGACTGATAATCATCCAGATCAAATTCAAGCTGAATGCCAAGTGTTTGTCCTAGCTCAACCTGTCCATCAGTGATTCCAATGTTGGTCAAATGCAGCCGGTCATTTAGCTCAATGTCTGTACTGGTCCATTGGAATGAATCACCAGGAAAATACGCGTAGCGAAACACCTCATATCCATCAATCCAATCTGAATCGACCCGAAAGGCAGCACGGCTCAGACACCATTCAGCAGTTCGTCCATGCAGGTCAGGAGTGAGGTGAACTCTATCGACTACCAAACTGGTCCAGTGGATCTTTTTTAATTCCTCAAGATCACATATGGCTGGATGCTCGTCTGCTGGCGATATCCAATGATGATCGAAAGTCCCTCTAAGAAGTCCAAGATAGTAGTAAATGTGGAATTCATTCGATACAGTAGCAAGCCGATAAGGTTCATTTGAATCCGGTTCAACCCAGTTAGAAATTTTGTGAGCAGTGTCGACACTTAATCCAGGATATCCTGGAATATCTTTAGCGCCCCAATGCAACACCCCAAACAAAGAAACGATGAGAACCACAGCAACATACAAATATGAGCTTGATTTGGTGAATGCTCGGAACATCAAGAACAGCGATACAACTAGTGCGGTACAAAGAGTCAATAGCGAATGAGAATTCAGACTAAGCAAACCTTCGAGGTTTGGATGAAGCCACAATAGGTTCAAGTGGTCTATTTGAAAGTGTTTCCACAGGTTTAAAGGTGGAGATAGACCGAGATCAAATACTGCGGAGGTCTCTTCAGGAATAGGACCTGAGGAGAAAAGCGGCAGGTAACTATGCCACCAATCAGCTATTACTGAGGGCAGGAGCAGAGAAATACTTGCGATTAGGATGATCACTAGGGCTGCCCGTGCAGTCCTGGATCGCCATTTGTCCCAGAGGGCGGCTAGAGGGACAAGAAATATCGGGAGTGCAGGAAGCAGGAATCGCGGTCCCCATGACTGACCCCCATACCATGAGGCATAAGGACCGTATGCGGCAGCGAGGCAAAGTGGCAAAGCTACAGACACCAAGCAGAATGATCTAGACCGCTGGTACAAGGCAAACGCACCAGGAATGACAAGAATCACAACCGGAGCGTAGAAAAGGATGCCCTTACCAGGGCTGAGAACCTGCCCAGCAAGTCGATGCAGAAAAATCGGGAAATTTAGATTCTCGAACCGGTCTCGCCCTATCGAGATGCCTGGTCGGAGCGACCAGGCTACGCCAAATAATACGATTGAGATGGTCAACACCATTAGAGTGATTAGAACCCATCTAGTACGATTTTGGGCAATAGAGTGCCGCCTAGCGGTGGCAAGTAGAATTATTGGGATTCCAACCACTGCTGTCATTTTCACCACTGGACCAAGTGCCAGACACACAAAGGCAATGTAGAGCCAACCTCGTCTGGCGCTATTTCGCCACAGCGAGATGCACAGCAGCGCAGCAGTCCATAGGAGTGCTACTAATGGTTCTCGATAGAGAGATCTGCTGTAGGTCCAGACGTAGGTGCCAAAGGCAAGACCGAATGCAGCAAAAACGGATGCATGAATCGAATAACCAAGATTGCGGCTCAGCAGGAATAGAAACGTACTGGTAAGCGCCAGGGCAATGGGATTGAACAATTGCACCAGATGCAATCTGTTTATTGAAGGGATAAGTTTAGCGAGAAAATAGAGCGGAGCTGCTGCAATAGAATAACCTGGCTCATGAGAACCAACTGGATTATGAAATCTAGCAAAATCCACTAGGTGGTTACCTGACGAGCAGGGTTGAACATGGCATTCGATATTGCCGTAAAGCGCAAGCTCGTCAATGGAGGTAAATTGCCCGTTGAATGTAAACAGGTAAACAACCAGAATGACGCCGAAAAGCGCAAATGAACCTCGAGTGATTCTCGGATTAGCGTCTGTATTCACGTGGCAGAATCCAATACAGTATATTAACCAGGTTTTACTGCTCTTGTCGCGATAAACCCAGGCATGAATTGCGAAAGCGGTTCTTTGTGATCGTAATCCTCGTAAAATCCTGTCAAGTGAAATCCTGCAATTAGCTGCCCCCCGATTTGATCCTCCAACAAGTGACCAAACTCAAGAGGAACCTGCTCGGAGAGATAACGTAGCTTTTCTTCAGATGTAAGCGAGGTATCATCGGCATAAGGCAAAGCATACTTGGCGACTAGCGTTCCAGACTCGTACTGATCTATGTCAAATATGTACACGACCGGGTTGTTGAAGCCCGCAAGCAGGATTCCCCCTGGGCGCAGCACACGAAATGCTTCCTTCCATACAGGATTTACATCGGGGACGAATACATTTGACACTGGATGAAACACGAGATCGAAACTAGCATCACCAAAGATGGAAAGATCTGCCATGTCACCGCACACTGTCTTGATCTCGAGATTCTCGCGTTCTGCGACGTATCTGTCTTGCTGCAATTGTGCAGGTGAATTGTCAATAACGGTGACATTGGCGCCAGCCGCCGCAAACACGGGAGCCTGCTGTCCTCCAGCAGAAGCAAGGCAAAGAATATCGAGATTTCCTATCGATGGAAACCAATTTTCGGGAACAGGCTTTAATGGGGTCAGTAAAACAGACCAATTTCCATTTCGTGCTAGTTGAATGGTGTCTTGGTCAACAGGAACAGTCCACCTGTTCTGCGCTCCAACTTGAGCGTCCCAAGCTTGGCGATTGTGACGCAGAATTCTCTTCTTTCGATCAGTGTCCGGT
>JBDLKB010000160.1:0-3843 GCA_039714055.1 Chloroflexota bacterium | reverse complement strand
CAGGAGCACCTAACGGCAATGATTGCTTCGCAGTTGGAGGACCTTGAAGTAACGCCCAGCAACCAACTGCACAGCCTGCCGGATGGTGAACAGGTGAGGATCGGCGGGTTGCTGGTGGCGGCACAGAGACCACCCACGGCGAACGGGGTAGCTTTTCTAGCTATTGAGGATGTATATGGAATGACGAATGTGGTGCTCATGCCACCGATATATCAAGCCAGCCGCAAGGCACTTCGTTCATCCTTTATCATGGTCGAAGGCGACCTGCAACTGACCAACGGCGCGGTGCACGTACTAGCTCATCGGGTCTCTGCCCTCTACTGCGACCTACCCGCGCTGCAGCGGCACACCTCCCGCATCATGTGGAAATGAAGACAAGGCGCCAGCTTTACACCGGCGCCTGTCGATCGCCGATAAACTTGTCGGTATGATTAAAAACTAGGCAATTCTTCAAGCGCGCTGTCGATGCGCTCCTGCTGCAAGGAAAAGTCAGGTAGGTCCTTTTGGAAGTAGGCTTGATAGGCAGCCAGGTCAAAATTGCCATGACCACTGGCGCCAAAGAGAATCGCTTTCGCCTCTCCTGATTCTTTGCAGACCATCGCTTCATCATAAGCTGCCTTAACCGCGTGTGCTGTCTCCGGTGCCACAATGTGACCCTCAGAACGAGCGAAACTGACCGCTGCGTCGAAACATTCATTCTGATGATAGGCTCGCGCCTGCGCTACACCTTGATCCAGAAGAACGCCAATACTGGGCGCCATACCATGGTAGCGCAAGCCGCCGGCATGTACTGGATCGGGGATGAAACGATGACCCACGGTGTGCATCTTTGCCACAGGACCAGTACGCGCGGTATCACCCCAGTCGAAAGCATAGGATCCGCGGGTCATGCTGGGGCAGGCACTTGACTCTACGAGTATAGTCTTGATATCGGACCCATTTCCGTTCAGCTTATCCTGGAGGAATGGGTAGCAAAGACCGGCGGCATTGCTGCCACCGCCAGCGCAGCCAATGAGGATATCAGGATAGTCATCAGCAAGTTCCATCTGCTTGATGGCTTCCTGGCCTATGACGGTCTGGTGCAATAGGACGAAGTTGACTACGCTGCCGAGGGAGTACTTGAATCCTTCATGGGTCACGGCGTATTCGATGGCTTCGCTGATGGCGATACCCAAACTGCCGCTGGTTTCCGGATCCTGCGCTAAAATCGCACGCCCAGCGTTGGTCTCAGGGCTGGGACTGGGAACAACTGATCCTCCCCAAGTCTCCATAGCGATCCGGCGGTACGGTTTCTGGTCGTAACTCACCCGCACCATGAATACTTTGCATTCCAAGCCAAACATCTGCGATGCAAAGGAAAGCGCGCTGCCCCATTGTCCGGCACCAGTCTCGGTAGCAAATCCTTTAACCCCTTCCTGCTGGGCATAATAGCATTGAGCGATGGCGGTGTTGGGTTTGTGGCTCCCAGGAGGACTTGTTCCTTCCCACTTGTAATATATCCTGGCGGGAGTGTCCAGCAGCTTTTCCCAACGTCGAGCGCGGATCAAAGGAGATGGTCTCCAGAGCTTTAGCATTTCCCGTACAGGTTCGGGAATTTCAATGTAGCGCTCAGTGCTGACCTCCTGTTCGATGAGCGCTTGAGGGAATACAGGCGCTAGATCATCGGGTGTCATCGGTTCTAGCGTGAGCGGATGCCGGTACGGGGGTGGCAGCTCTTTCATGTCCGCCAGAATGTTGTACCAATGGGTCGGCATCTGATCGTCGCTTAGTAAAAACTTGTTTGTACTCATTTTCTCCTCCTATAAATAAAAAACCGCTCATCCTCTGCAAGGACGAGCGGTCGATTCACGAACACACGTGGTGCCACCTTACTTGGGCAGGGGCTCCAGAAAACAAAAACGCCGTCAGCGACGGCGAAAAATGCAAGGTCCCGTTGTATTTAACGGGGTGAGCCAGCCCCACTCTACGGTACAGCCCTATTATGAGCGATACCTGGGCCCGATAACGGTGGCACTCCGGCGCAGCTTACTGTGATTCTGCTGCGCAACTCCCAGACCCATTCACCACACTCGTTGTCATCGGTCTCACACCAACGCCGACTCTCTGAAGACCCGTTCTTGTGGTTACTACTCCTGTTCTCAGTTGTTAACTATTCAACTGCGGCAAGTATAGCAAAGACGCAATAAAAGGCAAATCGAGTGCTCAAGATTATTCGTAGCAGTACTTGTCAATCTGTGCGCCACTATGATCTTTCAGATAGGCGCAGTCGCCATCATTGTTCCAAATGTCGGTCCCGGTCTCCCTGAAACTAAACTCACACCATTCAGAATGAAACTCATTAGTGTATATTCTGCATTCTTGGCCTGGTGAAATATGAAACGTAGGAAATGTAAAACAGTTTCCGATCTTGTCACACAGTCTCCAATCCCCCAAATCAATGGTTACGGAGTCCCTGTTCACAATGCTTACATACTCATCGGGCTCCTTTGCGCTAACTGTGCCGTCATAGTGGATCTCTTGGATCACGATCTTTCCCGTACTGGGATACTCTGGCGTTGGTGTTATTGATGGAGTAGGAGTGATTGTAGGCGTTGACGAGGCGGTAGGAGTAGGCGTGTTGGTGGGAGACGGTGTGACAGTGGGAGTAGCGGTGGAGGTTGGTGTTGGAGTAGTTGTAGATGTGGGAACTCGCGTTGCAGTAGGTGTTGGTGTATTTGGTATCCACACATCATATTCCGGCACAATGCCAAACATGTCCAGTGAACCAAGGCAAGTCAAGGGAATCAGAATGAGAAATGCAACGGCAATAGCGATTTTAGGCAAAGTGCGGGATCGGATATCGGTAAATAACCGCGCCAGGAAAGCCTGCGCCCTGTCTGGCATCATTGAAATAACCGAATCAATCTTCTCAACGCCAATTGATGGTGAGGTGGTCCAAGCAAATGGATATTTGTCAATGTAATCGTCAATCCTTTCCACAATCGCCTTGCGATACATAAGAATGAGAGCCAGTAAGGACAAGGCAATAAGGATCAAGGACTCGACAGCGAAACCGGGCTTTAGGAATGGTGCAACCAAGGAAATGACGGCAATAATGATTGCAACTACTGTTGCTATTTGCTTCTTATTTTTACTAATTATGTGTAGCAGTCGTTTCATGAGCTGTTTCATTAGTCATTATCCTTCATCATGTGAGCGACACACATAGCATTGACAAGAAAAAGTACCGAGAATCGAACATGGTGTTGAACGACCAGCCGAGTTCAGTCTCAAAATTCATGGACCATAAACCCTGCTGGCTTGATTCTGGTTCCGTTCAACAGTCATGCAGACAAAGCTTGTTGGACAAAGGGTGATTCTCCAAAAGCATTGCCATATTCCACAAGACTAACATCACCAGTCAGTTGATGCAAGTTGCGATATGAACTGCACTTCCTGTTGGTCGGGTGTCTGGGAGCATCCTCGAAACGTTGTGATTGATGCCAAGGGGAGGCTATGGACCACAGGTTAGAAGTCAGTTCACTGTCGCAAGGTAAGAAAGATCGTTCTCAAATGTCGATTAAATAGCATCATTATTATCTAATATATCTACCAATGAAAGATAGCCGACCGTATATCACCATAAATGTTGCCATGACAGCTGACGGGAAGATAGATACCACCGAGCGGAGAGGCGCACAAATTTCTTCGTCGGATGACTGGGAAAGAGTCGATCGATTACGAGCGGATCACGATGCGGTCATGGTTGGCGGGCAGACGATGCTGGAAGAGGATCCACGATTGACGGTTAAATCATCTAAATTGCGAGCCGAACGGATAGCCCGTGGTTTAGATGAGAATCCA
>JBDLKB010000159.1:0-3859 GCA_039714055.1 Chloroflexota bacterium | reverse complement strand
CCATATCCTCGTATGTACTTGAGTAGAGGTATTTCAAGTTGTGCCAAGCGTTGAGCAACGAACCTCTCTTCCCCTGCTCGCACCTGCGACGCTGGTCTCCCTAGAACCACACCCTCTGGGGTGCTCAGCATCAAGTCAGCCACATACATCATGTTTGGCGGTGGAATGCTGACAGGGTCCACATAGTGGACTTGTACACCGGCGCCGCGATATGCTTGCGCTATCTGATCATGCTGCTGTTGAGCGAGTGCCAGATCAATCCGATCAAGCATTTGAATCTGATCGGGATCACCATCAGTCTCCATCTCCGATCCCGGGCGGTGCAGGAGAACAGACCGAAGTGGTGACCATTCATTTGAGATGCCGCATGCCTGCCAGATGGTGCCTAGCTCATTCCGCAGCGGTTGATTTCGAGGACGCCATCCTGAACCGCCGTATGCCGCAGCACCAAGCAGATCGTCAATCGACATACTCGACTAGTTCATCCAATGCCTTGCGCTTCTTGAGCCTGGGTTCATCTGCCGCATATCCCAGCGGTGTAAAAGCGACAGGCTCGATCTCTGGTGGTAGTCGAAGCAGTTTGCGCGCTTCCTGTATGTCAAAGGCAGCTACCCAGCAAGTACCCAAACCTTCATCGGCTGCTGCCAGGATCAGATGGTCCATGGCAATGGCAACATCTACATAGTTATAGTTCTTACCATCTCTCCTAACCCAGTTCTCATCAGGAATACCGCAAGCACAGATCACCAAAGGAGCCTGGATGAACCAGGGACGGGGATAAACCTGGCTCAGCGCTTCTTGATTCCCTTCAGTCGTGATCACATAAATACGAAAGGCTTGGCGATTTGCCGCTGTGGGTGCCAGTCGTGCCGCTTCAAGGATTCGCTGCAGCTTCTCATCCTCTACAGGCTGACCGGTATACGACCGTACGCTGTATCTATCTTGAACTAGTTTCATGAAACTCATCTTGCCCTCACTTATATCTATGTCAATGATACACCATTAAATATACCAAAGGAGACACGAAGGGCTAGAAACCTCATAGTAAGTCAGAATGTCTAGATCTTGTAATTTGGACGAGTGGCAGCAAAAACTGTCGCCATCACCAGCAATGTCGCTGGCAGCGCTAAAGCACCGGTGCAGAAATTAATACCATTACCGCCCGGATCAGATGAATCAGTGCTGGTAGGCACAGGAGAGGCAACCTGATCCGGTTCTAGCTCAGTTGTTTGCTGAGGTGTCGGCTGAGGTGTTGGTTCCACGACCGCAGGCGTTTCACTCACATCCGGGGTTGGAAGCTGCACCGGAGCTACTTTCTCATCTACAGTCTCATACGCCGCTCCATCTCGCACCACAATGATCCTGGGACCAAGAGCAAAGAAACTGCCCAGATCGGATGCCAGATCGAGATAGTTCTGACTCATAAATTCGATTGGCACTAGCTGCATGGAATCCGGATCGTACAGCGTGTCAATCCACACTCCATCGCGCATGATAAAGGTTTTGGAACCGACATATTTCATCACCTGCTGGACAGGAATGACGCCACCGCCAATACCCTCCGCAACCATGGGAAGCTCTGCTGGAGCTTCCATATCGCGCAGACCACCAATGTTGGCTGCCTTTTCAACCGCCTCTGATCCGTATGAGGGCGCCTGGAGATCATATTGCAGGTTTTGGCTCGTCTCTTCCACAAGTGATTCACGCGACCCAGCACTCAAGATGTCATCCTCATCGATGAGGAAGGAAGTGTATGGAGTGATGATGCCATAGCGGATGCTGAGATCAATGATCGCCTCCACCCACTCGTCATTCTCTCCATGAAGCCGAATTTGGGTCAGGTAGTGACCAATTGCACGTCCCGCCCACAGTCGAGGGATAAAGTCCTTGCCGCCTGTAGACTTGAAGGTGAGATCGTCGAATTCAAATTCACGTGCTTTGCCGTTGACAGTGCCAGTCAGGCGTACGGTTGCCGGTCCACCATCACGGTAGCGTCCTACAATCACCATTTGACTGCCGGCAAAGAGATCAGGATATGATTGGGGAAAGACCTGACCAATTGAAACACCCAGGAACTCGACCTGAACCTCGGAAAGTACCGGGGTGGTAACCTTGGAATAGAATGTAGACACTATATCGTCGATGCGCTGCCCAGGTCGGACATAAGCACTGGTTCCACCGTGTTCAACCGACAAACCATCGAGGAGGATGGTGTCAACATCATCTCCTACCCCAAAGCTGAATACTCTGGTATTTGGACCAATCTCAGCGTCAACATTGCTCAGTATTTCCGTAGTTACTACCTCACCTTCGGTAGCCAAACCGTCGGTGACAAAGATCAAAGTAGTCGGGGTGTCACTGTCTGCCATGCCCAATGCCTCTTGCAGCGCTTGGTCGATATTGGTGCCACCTAACGCTTCGAGTCCTTCAACAAATCTCATGGCATCATCGGCATCACTTGCAGGAGCCAGTCCCTGTTGGTATTGGTGAGTCCCAGTGCTGAACGACACCAATCCGAATCTATCGCGTGAATTAAGATGGCCCAGAACATACCTGGCCGCTTCCTTCGCTTGTACCAATTTGCGCCCTTGCATACTCCCAGACACATCAAGTACTATGATCACGTCTTTGGTCACCAGTTCGTCTCTATTCACCTCAACATCGGGCGCAAGCAGCAGCAGGAAGAAGCCGTCATCGTCGCTTTCTTTGAAAGAGAGCAGGTTAGCACTGATCTGGTCTGAACTGACCGAGTAGTATAGTTCAAAGTCTTTGTCAGGCAGGGTGTTGGATGATTCCCAACTCACCACCGCTTCGAAATCGTTGGGTCTCTCCACATAGACATCGTGACTTGGTGAATAGACTGCCTTGATCGGTTCTCTCGAGTCGATCTTGATGTGGACTGAGGCATCCTCTAACGGTCGGGCAGAGAACCTTTCTGTGCTCAAGGGGTAAACATAGTGCACCAATCCATTATCACGTGGCAGTAACTGTTCGTAACGCAGTTCAATGCGCCGCTCGTTGCCAGGTTCTATGGGAAATACGCTGGCTTTGACCATATCGCGTCCGACATACTCGAGAAGTGCAGGGTCTCGCAGGCTGCTAACGATATCGTCATAGATTTGCCGTGCTTCTGAAGCTTTAAGAATCTCGCCGGTGATTGGTTTGCCGTCCACCCACATGACAAAGTCACTTACGGCGGCGCCACGTGGCAAAGGAAATACATATATACCTTCGGCAACCCAATCGTTCTCGTTGACGAATACTTGATCCACATACGTGGTTGCCACCTGATCCTCGATTGTGACCTCCACATGATGATATTTTATAGTCAATGCCTCATCGAGGTGCACAATGGGAATCTCTGGCGGAGGGTCGACAATGATTATGCCGTCTGCCAAAGCCGGACGTACCGCAGTAATCAGCGAGATCACCAGTACTGCAAAGAGGTTGAGCCAGTGAATCCGTTTCATTTTTCCTCCCTCATCAACACCTATCCGTCATTAAGTTGATCAATTACATCTGCCTATGAGACGCCTCAATTGAGAGGAAGGTTCCCCACAAGGCCCATGTCTTTCGGGTATAATACTGATGCCCTAGAACAGCTATGGAGTACTGTAAATGCTGGATAAACTGAAAGCGATTGCTGACCGATATGAAGAGTTGGAACGTGTGATGTCCGACCCCGCAGTCGCTTCCGATTACAACAGAATAGCAGAATTGGCACAGGAACGGTCCGACATCGAGCCGCTGGTACAGGTATTTCGTGATCTGGAAAAGACAGTCGATGATCTTGCCTCATCGAGGATGATGCTGGAGGAAGAAGAAGACGCCGAAATGCAGCAGATGGTGCAGGAGGAGA
>JBDLKB010000158.1:0-3886 GCA_039714055.1 Chloroflexota bacterium | reverse complement strand
TGCCCCCAGCAACAATACAAGCATCCTGTCCATATCTTGCCAGTAACTGAAGCACTTCATCGAGAGAGTTAGAAGTCAGGTACGTGTTCCACATAGTATTCCAAGTTTAGTCATTATTGATGATATTACCAACATGCAAGCTGTTATTGTCAGTTGCAAGATTCTACTCTTGTCAGGTTACGTTGAGCCGTGATCTCTGCCATTATACTCAGGGCTATCTCTCGTGGAGTCTCTCCTCCAATGTCAAGCCCAATAGGCGACTTGGCCTTGGCAATGGCCTTTGCCGACACACCTCTTTCCTTTAGCTCCTTTACCGTCATCAGCCAGCGCCTGCGACTGCCTATCACTCCAATGTAAGCTGCATCTGATTTGAGTAGAGTGGGGAGTCCATCGATGTCAGGATCAACTCCACGGGTAACAAAAACAAGGTAGAAACTGTCGTCGATTTCCACTGAATCTAAGGCATCTGGCAACTTGCCTGGAAGGTATATGTCAGCATCAGGAACCATCTCCGGAGTGCAATATTCTTCACGATCGTCTGAGACAGATACCCGATAACCCAGCCACTTGGCAAGTGATGCAACCTCACGTCCCACATGACCGCATCCTAATACGAGTACAGTTGGTTGCGGCTGAATAGGTTCGATAAATAGATCGGCTTCTCCGCCGCAGACTCCAGCATCTCCCTTGTCGGGATCAACCAAGCGGACGGTGAGGATCTCAGTCTTGCGTCTGCGAATGACCTGAATTGCGGCAGCAATGGCGCGAGCTTCAAGTTCTCCCCCTCCGACTGTGCCGACGGTTGATCCATCGGCATAAACCAACATCTTGGCACCTTCTCTGCGCGGAACCGAACCTTGAGCACGGATAATTGTGCAAAGAGCAGCAGCCCTGTTTTCTATCCCGATTTCATTTAGTGCTCTATATACAGGCAGGTTGTCTTCCATAAACGACTCTTTCGTAACTACATCTTACGGGCGATCCAGACCAGCTCGTTGCTATCGGGACCAAAGGGAGTGCGTTCGAAATCGCCATAAAGCGATACAACAGCAAAGCCCGCTCTCGCTAACAGATGCTCGAACTCGAAACGATAGATCCATCTCAAGGTCATGTTTCGTTCTATCTTGTTCAATAGCTTCCCTTGCTCATCTACTTCCTCAAATACCCGATATTCCTCGATCACCTGCTCAGAAATAAGATGCTTGACCGCCGATTTGCTACTCCACTGGTGATTAGTGATAGGATCAGTCCACTGATGTATTAGCTTTGGATTCTCTTTTGTAGGTCTGGACTGACTCGAAATAAGGCTAAGGCTTGGTTGGAAGAAGTTAAGCGCAAGAAGCCCGCTCTCCTCAAGGTGTGTATGGAAATTCACCAGCGCTTCAAGTTGTTCTTTGACAGTCATCACGTGAAGAAATGACCGGAAGGGAATCATGATCAACTTGAACCGCTGATCGATCTTGAAATCGACCATGTTCCCCTGCTGTAGGGTTATCCTTTGGCGAACCTCTGTCGGCAATTGATCTACTTTGCTGCTCGCTCTTGCCAACATAGTGTCGCTTGCATCCAACCCCCATATCTGAACACCAGACTCGGCAATAGGGATAAGAACTCGTCCGGTTCCGCACGCCAATTCCAATACTAGACCGTCAGCATTCACAGCAAGATCGGTGTAATACGCAAGGTCATCTGCATATTTTCCAGAGGTTGCTTCATACAGGTCTGGAGAGGAATAGTAATCGTACATAATTGGCTTTATGCGAGCGAGTAACTGCCGTTAGCTATCTCAGATACGCAAGTACTACCCAGTATTGGCATCAAAGAATGTTACAACGTGAGAATAGTCTAGGCAAACAAACGATCGGACAACGTGATTCCGACGTTAAGGTGCGCTTTGCCAGGGTGATAGTTTTCGCTCGAGCGCGTCAATTGTAAAGTAGAGCCCAAGACCTAGAGTGCTCATAGCTAGCACACCACTAAACATCTCTGGATAGCGCAGTGCCCCCCACGCCTCGATGATGATGTAATAGCCTAATCCACTGGTTGTGGCAAAACTCTCAGCGATAAAAAGCACCGCGACTGCGGTTCCCACACTGACGCGAAGCGCAGTCAGAACCGCAGGCAGTGCTGCCGGGAAATACACATACTTGAAAAGTGCTCGTCGACCTGCTCCTAGACTTCTGACCGAGTTGATCAATTCAGGTCGCAAGTCTGCCGCAGCATCACGGACCACCACAAGGATCTGGAAAAACAGGATAAGAGCGATTAGAAATACTTTGGAAACATCACCTGAACCAAGCAGTACCAGGATCACGGGCAAAAAGACGATCTTGGGAATGGGATGAATGATGTATATGACCGGAGAGAAATATCGGTTAATCATCTTGCTCTGCCCCATTATCATTCCAGCTGGGGCAGCGGCAATCACCGCCACGATTATCGCTGCAACTACACGCCATGAGCTGATGAGTAAATGCCGCCCAAGATCACCGATGATGTCACGAAAGAAAACGGAAATCACCATGGCAGGTGCAGGAAAGACGCGTTGATCTATCAACCATGACAGCACTTGCCACAAGAACAGGGTAGTCAGTGTACCCAATACAACATTACGCCAACGCACCGTTCACTCCCATCTCATTTCGCAAGTATCTGCATCGATCTAGGTATTCTGAGGTGTTGCGATACCCTCGAGTCCCCCAAGAAGAATCATTGTTTACCATGATTTCGACTGAACCAATGGGAGGATTGCACAATATCATGATGTTCTTGCCTAGTATGACCGCTTCCTCGATGTTATGGGTGACGATTACATGTGTCAGGTGGTGCTCAGCATACAACCCTAGCATCAACAATTGCATATTCTCGCGAGTTAGCGCGTCGAGCGCACCAAAGGGCTCGTCCATTAGGATGAGGTCGGGATGCAGCGCCAATGTCCGTGCAATTGCGGTTCGCTGTCTCTGTCCCCCACTGATCTGATGAGGAAATCGATCCTTGACATGATCAATATTCAACCGTTCCAGCCAATGATCAACTCGACTTTTGGCTTGGGTCAGATCCTCGTCCGCGGGAGTATGCTTGCCGTCGTGTCCATAATATCCACGAATTAATAGCCCAAGAGCGGCGTTCTCCCAAACCGTTGACCAAGGGAGTAAACCGTATTCCTGAAGCACCAAGCCAGTGCGTGGCCTGGGGCGCTCTAGCTGCATCCCGTTTATCAGTAAGGATCCATCATCTGGTCGCAACAGTCCTGCAATCAGTAGCAACAAGGTGCTCTTCCCGCATCCGCTTGGTCCGATAACTGTCCATGCTTCACCCGCAGACACAGACCATGAGAATCGATCAAAGACCGCTACACCTGATGGATAAGAGAAGCAAAGGTCTGATGTTTTGATCATTCTGCTTTAGTTCGCATTCTCAGGGTGTTATTGCGTGTGTTGATTAAGACATCAATCGCCTAGAAATGATGCGTCAACCGCATCATCGTAAGGAATCACTCGGTCAATTAGCCCTCTTTCCTGGAGCCAGTTGACCACATCCAACCATTGCGCCTCAGTGGTGATCTCTTTCCGAGGAAATGGGGGCATGGTGAATGTTCCTTGAATTGATTCGGGTACCCTTCCCTTTTCAATCAATAATGAACGATATGACTCTGGACTTGCATTGATCTCCTCAGTCGCTTTATCCCATACAGTGAGGAATTTGCCAATTGTTTCAGGTTTCTCTCTTATTACTTCCAGGTCAAATACAAGCACACTATGTGAGTATTCTGCAAAGGCGCTGTCATCCAGCACGAGGTTTGCACCTGCTGCCATCGCTCCCTGAGCTAGTGGATCAGGAAGTGTTGCCGCCAGAGCCTGACCAGCCATGAGCTGTTCAAACCTTA
>JBDLKB010000157.1:0-3925 GCA_039714055.1 Chloroflexota bacterium | reverse complement strand
CAGGGTCGTCTCAATTCAGCGAGGAATTCGATCTTTAATTTGGGGACAGGAAGCCAGGTAGTCGAGGCATTTGTTGGTGACCTCACATCAGGTGTTAGTGCAACTGGTAGACTGCAACCACAGCGAGAAGCTACAGTTTCTATCGCTTTAAGTGGTCGTGTTGTTCAAGTTCCAGTGAGCCCTGGCGAACATGTTGAAGAGGGTGACGTGCTTCTTGTACTTGACACAGAGGAGCTTCAACGAGCCGTTGACACTGCAAAACAAAATCTCGTAATCCAAGAAGCGAATCTAGCAGAGTTGTTGGCAGGTGCGACCGCAGAAGAAATAGCTGCCTCAAAGGCATCACTTGAAAGCGCACAGGCACAATTGGATGATCTGTTAGCCGGACCCACAGATGAAGAGTTAGCACAAGCTGAAGCAGCAGTTGCCAGTGCAAGATCCAACCTGCGGGCAGCAGAAGCAAGATTCGCCGCAAAGGACAATCAGTTGCTAGTCGCTCAAGCCAACGTCAATAAAGCTGAAAAACGCCGCGATGACGCTCAATGGGCGTATGATCGGGTAGCCAGCGATTGGATAACTGCTGACTCGGCTCCATATTCCGACCAGGCTGAAGCGCTGCATGATGCAACAGTGGATCTAGAGACAGCAAAAGCACAGTACAACCTTACCGTCCTTGACATCAATGATACCGGATTGCGCTCAGCTCAGTCTCAGTTGGCTCAGGCAGAAGCCTCTCTAGCGCTACTATCGAACCCGAAACAAAGTCAGATAGCTTCAGCCAAGGCACAGGTGGCGCAAGCTGAAGCCAGCTACACATCATTACAAGCTGGTGCGACAGCGGAAAGAGTGCAAATCGCGCAGGCTCAGGTCCAACAGGCACAGATTTCGTTGGAAACTGCTCAATCGAACCTCAGTAATGTTACATTAGTGGCGCCGTTTTCGGGTGTAGTAACAGCGGTTCATTTCACCGAAGGAGAGCACGCAAGTGGTCCCGCAGTTGAGATTGCGGACCCAAACAGCATTCAAGTAGTTCTTGAGGTTGACGAGGTAGACATCGGCACCATTGCAGTTGACCAAGCTGCAATCATCAGATTGGAAGCTTGGCCAGAGGAAGAACTCGAGGGCAAGGTTACCTCTATAGCACCACGAGCGAAGATCGCTGAAGTGGTAACTTTCGAGGTTCATCTCAGCTTGGACGCAGGCGATCTTCCGTTATTATCCGGGATGACAGCTAATACCGAGTTGGTAACTGCCAAGCGTGAAGATGTGCTGCTGGTTCCCAATCGCGCCGTCATATCTGATCGTGCCGCAGGCACTTATTCGGTCAACCTAATGGATGGCGACACCATCAAACAGGTTCCAGTTACTATCGGCTTGCGGGATGGTGACTATACTGAGATCACGAGTGGTTTGAGCGAGGGTGACCGCATTTTCGTAGGTGATCCAGATTCCTTTGCGGAAGAACATCCGAACGGTATGGGATTTATGCGAATAGGTCAGGGTCGGTGAGTAGGTAATCTATGATCGCATTGAAGCAGATCACCAAGGAATACGAGATGGGCTCGCACATAGTTCATGCATTGCGAGGTGTTGACCTTTCAGTGGATGAAGGCGAATTCCTCGCCATCATGGGGCCCTCAGGTTCGGGCAAGAGCACACTCATGAATATCATCGGTTGTTTGGATCAGCCAACCAACGGAAGTTACCTCCTGGACGATGTTGACGTGAGCCATATGGAGGATGACGATCTCGCCCGCATACGAAACAAACGCATTGGATTCGTGTTCCAGACCTTCAATCTGCTGCCACGAACCACTGCACTGCGACAGGTGGAGCTTCCTCTCATGTACGCAGGTTTGGGCCGCAGGGTAAGGAAGGAGCGCGCGCAAGCGGCACTGGAATCAGTTGGGTTGGGTGATCGCATGCAGCACCGGCCTGACGAACTCTCCGGCGGTGAACAGCAGCGAGTAGCCATAGCTAGAGCACTCGCATCACAGCCTCGCATCATACTTGCAGATGAACCAACTGGGAATCTCGATTCCACTTCTGGCGTAGAAATCCTCGACATATTCGATGTCCTCAATGAACAGAATATCACTTTGATCTTTGTCACCCACGATCCTGAGATCGCCTTACGCGCCCGCCGCACGGTGCATTTACTGGATGGTCTCATAGTCAGCGATAAGTTGAACGGTGTCAGACGGCTGGAAATGTGATCATGAATATTGGTGAGAGTTTTTCCTCAGCATTTGATAGCCTGATATCTAACAAGCTTCGCTCTGTCCTCACCATGTTGGGAGTGATCATTGGAGTGGCAGCGGTTATTGCTCTGCTCAGTGTTGGCAACGGGGTGAGCCAATCAGTCGAATCGCAGATTGAATCAATCGGCTCGAATCTTATTACAGTAATGGCGGACCAGGATGCCAGTGGTGGCTATCAGACGCTCACCCTGAAGGATATGGAGTCGATGAATGACCCCTTCCTGGCTCCGAATGTCAACGCAGTCACTGCTGAAGTTCAGGGAATGCAATCGATAAGCTTCTCTGGCAACGAAACACAAACAACGGTAAGTGGAATAACCGAGACATATTTCGATATCCGCACCATGACAGTGCAGTATGGAAGTGGAATGACTGCGACAGATATTGAAAATAAAGCTCGCGTTGCGGTTCTTGGTGCATCCGTAGCTGAAGACCTATTTGGTATCGAGTACCCTCTTGGGAACTCGGTAAAGATAAAAGGTTCCAACTACGAGGTGATCGGGGTATTGGAGAGCGAGGGTGGAGTGGGATTTATGTCACGGGATGATTACGTCTATATTCCCATATCCACTGCACAAGCTCGTTTATCTCCAGCCAGAACCAAGAGTGGCGAAAAGGCAGTGCATATGATATATGCTCAGTCTGATAGTGAAGAGAGCATGGAAATTGCCAGTGACCAGGCTGCAGAGATTCTGCGTGACAGGCATGGCATCTCCTACCAGGCGCCAGATGATTTTCTTCTAATCCAGCAGACCGAAATTCTGGAAGCTATGGACGCAATCACTGGAACTATTACCATATTCCTGGGCGCAATAGCCGGGATATCGCTGCTAGTTGGCGGAATCGGGATCATGAACATTATGCTTGTTAGTGTGACTGAGCGCACACGTGAGATCGGGATTCGTAAAGCAGTTGGTGCAAGGAGGAATGATATACTGGCTCAATTCCTCATTGAATCAATAGTGATGAGTTTGATAGGTGGGGCAATTGGAATTCTGCTTGGCATGCTCATTTCCTCGGGTGTAGGAAGCCTGTCTCCAGACCTGACACCGATCGTAGATCTGGAAACCATCGTGATGGCATCGGGATTTGCCGCTGCCGTGGGGTTGGTGTTTGGTATCTACCCCGCATGGCGAGCTGCTCGGCTGCACCCCATCGACGCTTTGCGATACGAGTGATTGATACTGTAATCTGAGCTCGCGATTGTTTTAGGGCTTGAGTTAAAAACCCGCTTCAGGTTTAGATAGAGCTGTCGCTACCAGATTCCAGGGAATAGACGATACCGGGTTACAACACTGTACTCGCAGTAACCATCTAGCTCATCGATCAACGTCTTGTCCTCCAGATATGTGCGTAGAACATATACCACGACGAAAATCAAAGTGGGAATCTCTGCCCAGATTGAATCCAGCGCCAGGGGCAAAGCGATGCTAGAGAGTAAAGCACCTGCGTATCCAGGGTGCCTGACGATTCGGTATGGTCCGGTATCAACCACATAATGATCACGGTCGAGTTGCACTCGTACTACAGCGGAAAAGAACTTGTTGGCTAGCATTGCCCAAGTGCTAAGCAATAGACCAAAAACAACCACAATCCATCCAGTGACCTGCAGACCATTTGATAGATACGGCGGCCACTGCCAACGCTTGCCAAGACCAATCACA
>JBDLKB010000156.1:0-3954 GCA_039714055.1 Chloroflexota bacterium | reverse complement strand
GGCATCGACTGATCCCGCGTCTTCAACAATAGTCATTAGAGCGGCGAAGTTGGAATGAATGTCAGAAATAACTAGGCAAAGCATGTGATTATCAAGTTGACCGTAAATATATCATTGATTGGGAAGGATGGAAACGTTTGCGCCGACTATATGCGCAAGTATAATCCAGCAGTAGGGCGCAAGAGAAGTGAATGGTAGGTAATTACAACGCCAATGGCCATATTGAATGAAAAGACGCTCGATTTTGTAAGCAGCAGTGCTGCGCAAACAGAACGGTTAGGAGTAAGACTGGGTGAGTTGCTCGAGCCTGGAGACCTGATCTGCCTTGCCGGTAGTTTGGGTTCAGGGAAAACATGTCTGGCTCGAGGAATCAGTCGTGGCTGGGGGGCGGCCATATCTGCCACCAGCCCTACCTTTACTCTATTGAACGAATACCCTCGTGCCGATGATAGCTCACCATTATTACACCTCGACTGCTACCGCCTCGAAGGGCCAAATGATGCGCTGGATATGGGAATCGATGATATCCTGGCGCGAAACGCAGTCATGATGATCGAATGGTCCGACAAGATTGCATCCGTGTTGCCTAAAGATAGGTTGTGGATAGATATGCGTTGGATTGCCTCCTCCAAACGCGGATTGTGCCTGCAGGCGGAGGGTGATCGTTACGTAGAACTGCTCTCTGCATTTCGTCAGAGTGCTTTTGGAGTTTGAGATGTTACTGGCTATTGACACCGCAACTCGTGTTCTCAGTCTAGCGCTTCATGATGGCGACCGCGTAGTCGGAGAACTTACCTGGCAGAGCGCCAATTACCATACAGTGGAACTTACTCCATCAGTCGCAGCCATGCTGCAGCAGGCGGCGATCACACCATCTGATCTTAAAGCGGTGGCTGTGGCTATTGGTCCTGGTTCCTATACCGGGCTGCGCATTGGTTTGGCAGTTGCCAAAGGATTGGCGCTTGCACACTCCATACCCCTCATCGGTGTTCCCACTTTGGATATAGTGGTTGCGCCTATTGGCAAGGAAGAACGACCATTGCAGGCTGTGCTGCAGGCAGGTCGCAGTCGTATCTGTACCTGCTGCTACCATTGGCAAGACGGCAAATGGCGCAGCGTATCCGATACTACTATCACCACTTGGGAAGAGCTGTTGTCAGATCTCAAGACGCAGACTCTATTCGTGGGCGAGATCGATACTGTGGGGCAGAATATGATACGCCGGCAGAAAGATGACGCGGTACTGCTTTCCGGCGCGTCTAGCCTTCGACGATCAGGTTTTCTGGCAGAGATTGGTTGGGAGCGTTTCAAGAGAAACCAGACTGATGATCCAGCTTCGCTGGCTCCTATCTATCTGAACACGTTGTGATTGAACTTCCTGAACCCTATGTCCTACGGCAAATGAGGGTTGATGACGTACCCCAGGTGATGGACATAGAGAAAGAGGTGTTCCCGACACCATGGCCCGACTTTGCCTACCGTGATGAAATTGCCCGCAATCCCCTCTCGCACTGCTATGTCTTGCAATGCCAGGACGAGCTGGTAGGTTATGGTTGTTATTGGTTGTTGGTAGACGAAGCTCACATCAGTACCCTCGCGGTGGCGTTAGATAATCGCCGTCGAGGTTACGGTGAAGCTATACTGCTTTCGATGGTTCATAGTGCGCTTGAAAAGCATGCAAAGATCATCACCTTGGAGGTACGGGAATCCAATATTGCGGCTCAAGCCATGTACCGGAAATATGGATTCAGGATTGTTGGTCGTAGAAAACGATATTACGCTGACAATAAAGAGGATGCGTTGATCATGACAGTCGAAGCAAGGTCAACCATGTTTCAGAGTTTAATTCTGGATCATGGTCGTTCGCTAGTTATGCGGCTGTCCTTACCGCCGATATCTCAGAAACAGGAGTGAAAATGAAGGTTGTAATTACTGGTGGGGCAGGATTCATTGGGTGCAACCTGGCAAACAAGCTGGTGCGCTCTGGCCATCAGGTGACCATTGTTGATAATCTTAGTCGTCAAGGATCAGATGAGAACCTCGAATGGCTCCGCGCTCAGTTGGGTGAGGCGTTTCGATTCCTCAACTGTGATATCCGTGACTGGGACATGGTGCAGGTAGCTTGCAGAGGGGCGGAGCGAATCTACCATCTTGCCAGCCAGGTAGCGGTTACCAGTTCAGTACTTCATCCGCGGCAGGATTTCGAAGTTAACGCCTTGGGCACTCTCAATGTCCTCGAGGCGGCTCGTCTGGTGGCTGACGATCCTGTATTCGTTTATGCCTCTACCAACAAAGTGTACGGCGGTATGGAGGACCTGAACATTGTCGCAGAGAAGAGTCGCTATCGCTATCAGGACCTTCCGTATGGTGTCCCCGAGTCGTACCCTCTTGATTTTCATTCGCCCTATGGATGTTCCAAGGGCAGTGGTGACCAGTACACTCGTGACTACTCTCGGATATTTGGCTTGCGAACTATTGTATTTCGTCAATCGTGCATCTACGGTCAGAGACAATTCGGAGTTGAGGATCAGGGTTGGGTAGCCCATTTCGTCATCGCCGCCATCAACGATAGACCTATCACCCTATATGGAGATGGTAAACAGGTGCGAGACCTCTTACATGTAGATGATTTGATAAGGGCTTATGAACTGGCAGTGGATAATATCGAGATCACCAAGGGTAGAATCTACAACTTGGGCGGTGGACCTGACTTTTCATTATCCATTTGGTCCGAGTTTGGTCCCATTTTGCGATCACTCGTCGGACATGAGATTGAGGTGAACTGGAGTGACTGGCGACCCGGTGATCAACGCATCTTCGTTTCCGATGTACGAAAAGCCAAAGATGAGTTTGGTTGGAAACCTCGAATATCTCCACAAGATGGCATCCCCCGTCTTTACCGTTGGGTGCAGGAAAATCACGACTTGATCAGAGAGCAGTTGCTTAATCGGTAACATCATAGCATTAGGGAATCGATATGACAGACACACTTGAGGTTATTGCAGCGCAGGTCAATCAATGCAAGGCGTGCAGTTTATACTTTGGCAGGAAGAACGCAGTCCCGGGAGTTGGACCAACCGATGCCGACATCATGTTCATCGGTGAGGGACCTGGTTTCCATGAGGATCAACAGGGTCTGCCCTTTGTAGGTCCCGCGGGGCGCTTCCTGGATGAACTCCTCGAGTCAATTGGCTTGACCCGCGGAAACGTGTTCATCGCCAATGTAGTCAAGTGCCGTCCGCCGGGCAATCGTGATCCAAAAGAGGAAGAATTGAATGCCTGCCGCAATTTCCTCGACAGGCAGATCGCTGTGATCCAGCCCAAGATGATCGTCACCCTCGGGCGATTTTCCATGGCACGATATTTCCCCAACGCCAAGATCTCTAGCATCCACGGAAGACCTTCAAAGGTTGAGGGGGTGTTGATCTTTCCCATGTATCATCCCGCTGCTGCACTCCATCGCCCCTCGTTGCGCTCAACCGTGGAGGAGGACATGGCAAAGATTCCGGATATCCTCGCGCGCATTGATGAATACGCTGACTCCAAGCCGCAAGACGAAGCCAAGCAGTTGAGTTTCTTTTAGCGCCCCTTTCACCTTTACGCTGCCTCTTCTTTATGGCATAATCAGCCGCGACAGATGGCGGATCGCTATTCCCCAAATCCGCCAGCATAAACTATTTCTCTATCTTTTGTGGCCTTGATCTTGAACTATCTTGATGGATTGAATTCTCAGCAAAATAAAGCCGTGACTGCGCCGGATGGCGCGGTGCTGGTGTTAGCGGGACCGGGCAGCGGCAAGACCCGTGTTCTTACTCGACGTATTGCTCACCTGGTTCAAAGCGAAGGGATTGCCCCGTGGCACATCATGGCGGTCACCTTTACCAACAAAGCCGCAAGGGAGATGAGAGATAGGGTTGAGCGTATTCTGGGGGGAAAACTCGAAGGACTGACCCT
>JBDLKB010000155.1:0-3959 GCA_039714055.1 Chloroflexota bacterium | reverse complement strand
CGAGGATGGATGTTTGCTGGCGGTGAATCTAGGGGATGACGCTGATACAACCGGTGCGGTGTATGGACAATTGGCGGGTGTATTTTATGGGGAAGGTGCGATACCGGCGAAATGGGTGAAGCAGTTGGCGCTGGTGGATTTGATCCGGGGGAATGCCGACAAGCTGTATTCGCTGGCTTTAAGAGCACAATTGTGATTAGAAGCGTCTTGAGGACAGATGATTTCACCCTCACCCCAGCCTCTCCCTCAAGGGAGAGGAGGAAAGAATATGGGCTCTGCACCGCGTTGGTGGACACCAATCGGGCGTTTGCTGACAGGCTATATGAGTTGGCTGCCATCTAGTAGCAGGGAGGATTTCGTATAGCCAGTATGGTGGGAGTAAGTAATAAGGGGAAAAGGCGATGCGCAGAAATACTGCACGAGGTGTACTCAATTACGGTTCGTGCTATAATGCGGGATTAATCGCCAAGAGGATCAGCTATGGAGGAGGGAAACCTCCCAAAACTCGAGTCGGAAGATTATCAGCATTTGACTGACGAGTTCTTGACGCGTTTTCGCGACATGCTGCTGGACCTGGATCCTCCAGACGCCCAATTTCGTAACTACCAGCCCTTTCTATTGGCGTGTTTGGATTCTATTGACGTTTTCATAGGTCAGATCCAGCAGTATCTCACCAAGGAAGACACCGAGTTGGTAATTGAAGCGTTGCTGATGGCTTTCAAAGCCCATGGACTGGTGGTGCGCAAATCGAACGATGCCTTGTTCTTTATGCACCCGCTGGCTGCCTCCCAATATCTGGCTGACTTTCGATTGGATGCCCCAACTCTGGCGGCAACGCTGCTGCATGACGTAGCAGAGGACACTACGGTATCCATCTCTGAGGTGTTTAACAAGTTTGGACCTGAAGTTGGACACTTGGTGCAGGGAGTGACCAAGCTGCAAGCCACAGGCAAGGCGGTATCGTTGACACCAGGAATGGTAGAGCCGGCAGTCGAGACTGAAAACCGACTCTATCAATTCATGCTGGATGATGTTCGCGTAGTGCTTGTCAAACTGGCTGACCGCCTGCACAACATGAGGACGCTTGACGCACTTATTGAGAAGAAAAAGCAGGAAAAAGCCCGCGAGGTGCTCACAGTGTATGCTCCATTGGCATACCGGCTGGGCATGTGGGACGTCAAGTCAGAGTTAGAGGAATTGGCTTTCGCCACCATTAATCCCCGCCGTCACCAGGTGTTCCAAAACCTGATCAACCAACGGGAGCAGGGGCAAAAAATGTGGCTTGATATCGGCTGCAATACCATTCTAAAAGACCTGGCGCAAGAAGGGATAACTGCGTTGGTGGAGCACGCTCCTGAGCATATTTACACCCTATATCAGGACTATATGTTGGCGCAAAGGGAGCCGACGCGTCTGGCAGATGTCATTCGCGTGGCGGTTCTGCTTCAGACCGAGGACGAATGCTATCGAGCGTTGGGTGTGATCCACGACCGTTGGCAGCCGGTTCCGGGAACCTTTGATGATTATATCGCGCGCCCCAGAGATAATCTTTATCAATCGCTGCATACTACAGTCTTTGGTCCGGGTGGACGCTTGCTCAAGATACGCATCCGCACCATGGAGATGCACGAGATCGCACGCCACGGCATCCTTGCCCGGTGGAGTATTGATGTCTCACAGCAGGCAAAGCCGTTTGAAGGCATCCAGCGGCTGATAAATCGTCTTCGTCCGGTGGGACTGATCGACGAACATGAACCCCGCTCAGCGGCTTTCAGAGAGGCATTATCGGACCAGATACAGGTGTTCACTCCCGATGGCGAGTTGGTGGAGCTGCCAAAGAAGGCAACTCCACTTGATTTTGCCTATCAAATACACAGCAAATTAGGTGATGAAGCCCGAATAGCCTGGATCAATGGCATTCAGCAACCTCTCAATCATACTTTGCAGAACGGTGACCAGGTCAATATTGAACGCAAACCCGGTGCCTTGCCTATGCGTGAGTGGCTTGATCATGACCTGGGATTTGCCACCACCATGTATGCCCGCAGCAGAATACGTCAAACATTCCGCCGTCTGAAAGGGCGCGATGCAGTCCAAGTTGGACGGGATGCGGTTACGGCAGAACTAGAAATGATGGGGGTGCCGGATGCTGATGTGTCTGCTCTGGCTCCAGCGCTTGGATTCGAGAAAGAAGAGGATTTACTGCTGGCAGTAGCGCGAGCGCAGATCACGCCGCAAAAGGTAGCCATTGAGGCGTTCAGACCGGTATGGGAGCGACTGGGTAAGACATCGGTGGGTGGAGAGTCAATCCAGCCAGATGCAACGGTAAATGTGCGGGCTCTTCCTGGCAGACCGGTAAGACTGTGCGGCTCTTGCAAGCCGAAACCGGGAGACAATATTGTGGGCAATCTGCTGCGGGGAGGCCAAGTGACAGTTCATCGAATGGACTGCCACCACCTGTCAAAATCGGTCAATGGAACTCAACAGTTGGATCTGGTTCCACTGGATTGGACAAGCAAGCCACGCCAGGTACGCACAGTATTTATTCGGGTTGCGGCATCAGATGAACAAGGAGTGACATCTAGTTTGGCGGAGATATTAAAGCTGAAGCAGGTCAACATCCAAGAGATCTATGGTCGGAGCGACCAAACTTACAAGGCGGGCCTGCTTACTCTGACTGCAGATGTAAATTCTATGAAACAGTTGTCCCGTGTTCTCCATCGCTGCCAGCAGCTACCAGCAGTAATTACGGTTCAGCGCACCGATGACTCTCCCCATTTTGACCAGGATGCGATGCAGTGGGCGATTGCTAAAGTTTCAAGCCTTTAGCCCTTCACAACGGTTGCATTATTGGTACAATTGTTCTATAATACGTTCGGATCATCATGAGTCAGCAATATATAGTTGTTCGCGGCGCGCGCGAACACAATTTGAAGAACATCGATATTGATATTCCCCGCGACAAGCTGGTGGTGATCACCGGGCTTTCGGGATCAGGCAAATCTTCTCTGGCGTTCGACACCATCTTTGCTGAAGGACAACGCCGTTACGTCGAGTCTCTTTCGGCTTATGCCCGACAATTCCTGGGGCAATTGGAAAAGCCGGATGTAGATCAGATCGAGGGCCTCAGCCCGGCAGTGTCAATTGATCAAAAGGGGGTAACCCGTAATCCGCGATCTACAGTGGGCACAGTGACGGAGGTTTATGACTATCTCCGCCTGTTGTATGCGCGCGCAGGAACACCACATTGCCATCAATGTGGACGGAAGGTGGAACAGCAAAGCGCGGAACAGATCGTGGACACTATCTTGAATCTGGATCCAGAAAGCCGGATCCAATTGCTTGCCCCACTGGTCACCGACAAGAAAGGCAGGCATGAAGGCGTATTTGACGAGATCCGAAAGGCTGGTTTTGTGCGAGTACGAGTGAATGGCGAGATCACTGATGTGGACAACCCACCCGAACTCGACCGCTACAAAATGCACACTATCGAAATTGTGGTCGACCGTTTGATCCTACCGGATGATAACGAGGACAGCGATGAATTTCGAACCCGTTTGACCGATTCAGTGGAGACTACTCTGGAACGGGGTGAGGGCGTACTGGTTCTCAATAATATCTCGCATGATCCTCCGACCGACACATTGATGTCAGAGAAGCTTGCCTGTGTATTTTGCGGCATTTCAGTGCCGTCGCTGGAACCGCGTTCATTCAGCTTTAACAGTCCCCATGGAGCCTGTCCCACTTGTCAAGGGTTAGGGGTGCAACTGGAGCTTGAGCCCAAGTTGATCGTGCCTGACGATTCCAAGCGCATCAACGAGGGCGCGCTAGAACCATGGCCCTCAGACAAGAACGGCTGGATGTGGCAGCAACTGCGAGCGGTGGCAGATTTCTATGATATCCCACTCGACATTCCCTGGAAGAATCTGAATCAAGCTCAGCAGAGAATCATGCTCTAT
>JBDLKB010000154.1:0-3963 GCA_039714055.1 Chloroflexota bacterium | reverse complement strand
CCGCATTGGTGATCGTGAACCGCTGTGATGACGAGAGCTACGACGAGGATTACGAGATCGTCTGTGAGCTGCTGGAGCATCCCTGTCCCACCCTGGCGGTATCCGCCACCACGGGCAGGAATCTTGACCTGCTCAAGAAACAGATATATGACATGTTTGGCATCATTCGGGTGTATTCCAAACCACCCGGCTACGAACCTAATCTCGATGCTCCCTTTGTCATGCCTAAGGGAGGAACAGTAGAGGAGTTCGCCTATGCCGTGCACCAGGATTTTGGCACTCAACTCAAATCCGCCCGGGTTTGGGGCAAGGGAGTATTCGACGGGCAGATGGTCGGTCGCGACCATGTGCTGCACGACCTTGACATTGTAGAGCTCCGCATCTAGAATCTGAGCCAGCGCAACTATCTAGTCCCCATTGCGTATCAATATACATGGGTACACAGCTATACCTTGTTGCGCGCATTCATTTTGGAGTTGATTGATGGCACCTTTTGTGACAGTTGAAGACCTGAAGAAATACTATGCTTCCACCGACGTCTGGGCAGCCGATGGAATCACATTCGAAATCAATGAAGGAGAGATATTTGGCTTGTTGGGACCAAACGGCGCCGGCAAGACCACTACTATCTCTGTCTTGAGCTGCTTGATACAGCCGACAGAAGGTGACGCTACTGTAGGCGGCCACTCAGTGCAAAAAGATCCTATGGAAGTCAAGAAACTGATCGGCGTCATCCCCCAGGATGTTGCCGTCTATCCAACACTAAGCGGTCGGGACAATCTCATCTTTTGGGGCAAGATGTACAACATGCAGGGAGCGGGGCTGAAATCAAGGGTAGATGAGGTATTGGAGCGGGTTGGATTAGCAGAACGTGCTGACGACCGTGTCGAGACCTATTCTGGCGGGATGAAACGAAGAGTAAACATCGCTGCCGGGCTGCTGCATCGACCCGCGGTGATCTATATGGATGAGCCGACCGTAGGCATTGACCCGCAGAGCCGCCGCCGCATCCTGGAGATGGTGAAAGAACTCAACCGCGAAGGTATGACCATTCTCTACACCACCCACTACATGGAAGAAGCTCAAGAGCTATCGGACCGAGTCGGTATCATCGACCACGGGAAACTGATCGCTTTGGGTACGCAAGATGAGCTAACTCAGATGATTGGCAGACATGACTCGTTACGGCTGCAATTGGATGAGGATGCAGATTCAGGCGCACTGGCGGAAGTATTACGTGGTGTCGAAGGAATTGTGGAAGCTTCTGCCACCGACCATCAGATCGTGCTTCTGACCCGCCGCGCTGAAGCTGTGCTGCCTGCTGTAGTTTCCCAGGCTTCAGAGAATCATGTACCTATTCGCTCCATAGATATACAGGAGCCTAACCTGGAAGCGGTGTTCCTGCACTTGACCGGCAGAGCGCTACGAGATTGAGGTTATCGAGATGAAGAAAGCATTCATCATTGCCTGGAAAGACCTGCGAATCAAAGTGAGCGATCGCAGTGCCTTCTTGTTTCTGGTCATCACCCCCCTAGTTATCACCGTAATCATGGGAGCAGCCTTTGGCGGGTTCTCGGAGGATGACAATTCCCCCATCAGCGACGTTCAGGTTGCCATTGCCAACCAGGATCAAGGTGAACTCGGAGATGTCCTCGAACAGATTCTGCTTTCCGATGAGTTGACTGAACTCTTGGCAGTTCAAGTAGTGGATAACGATGCTCAAGCCCGTGGTTTGGTGGACGATGAGGATTACAGTGCCGCGGTGATCATTCCCGCTGACTATAGCGAACGTGCCATCGGCAACTCCCGTTCCAGCATCATTCCCTCGAGCGTGGGAGAAACACCCAACAGCGCTGGTTCCGACGAGTCCGCAGTCATCGAAGTCTATGCCAACCCAACCTCATCCATTGGCGCTGACATCATTCGCGCCATCGTTGAAGGTTTCTCCTGGCAGTTGTCCAGCAATTTGGTCGGAAGCTCGGTGGCGATACAAGAGCTCCTCGCCAGCGGAGAACTGCAACTGTGGGATATTGAATCTTATGTAAACGATATGTCTGTGCGGCTGCAAGACAGTTCCTCACAATCACCGGTCGAGCTGGTGATCGAATCGAGTGCCGGTGAGCGCACTGTAGATAGCTCAGACTGGATAGTCAAGTATTTTGCTCCCTCCATGGCGATAATGTTTCTATCATTTGGGGTCACGGGCAGCGCGCGCACCATCCTCGATGAAGAACGCGCCGGCACTCTAAACCGGTTGATCTCCTCCCCTACTGGTCACGGTTCAATTCTCGCTGGCAAATTGATCAGCACTTTTGTCACCGGACTCATCCAATTCTCGGTATTGGTCATCATTTCTACCTTGATCTTTCAGCTCGATTGGGGCAATCCCCTTGGTGTGGCGCTGCTTTCCCTTGCCACCGTGTTGGCAATGACCAGTTTAGGCGTTGCCATTGCTGCCATTGTGCGTGACGATCAGCAGGTCAACACCTGGGGTGTGGCAGTGCTGATGGTCTTTGGCGCTATTGGGGGGCATTTCTTCCCCCGTATCAATTATCCCGATTGGCTTAAGAACATCGGGCTTTTTACCCCCAATGCTTGGGCGTTGGACGGGTTTACAAAACTGGGAACTGGTTCAAGTGTGGCAGAGATCTCCACCGAATTGGCTGCATTGGCAGGGATTGCGTTGATACTATTCACCCTGGGCATCATTCGATTCCGCCGCCGCTTTGTTAAATGAGGTAAGACGATGAAAAAAGCATGGCAAATTGCATGGTACGACCTGCGAATGCGTTTGGGAGAACGCGATACTCTCATTTTTTCCCTGCTGATGCCGATCTTGTTCACTGTAATCATCTCTGTGAGTATGCAGTCTGCGTTTGGAGATGAGAACGACCAGCGGCGCACTGTGGCTGTGGTTGATCTTGACGGCGGCATACTGGCGGACAAGGTGATAGAGCTGGTAGCATCTTCTGAATCTATTCGACCAGTTGAGACCAGTGAGCAGGAACTGGATGATCTACTCGACTTTGAGGAGGTGTATGCCGGATTGGTGATTCCAGCGGGATTCACCAATAGCTTGATGCAGGGTGAAGCCTCATCCGCAGTTCTTAGATACTCCAACATTGCCGCCAGTCAGGCGGTGCAGCACGAGGTGCAGGCTATTCTGAACCATGTAGGCGCTGCAGTGACAGCAGCCCATTTTGCCGCCAGCGAGTTCGAATTGATGACCAAAGACTCGGACCTGGATCAAAGCAAGATCGTTGAAAGTGCATTCGAACAAGCCACATCTAAACTCGATCCTCCACCGGTGAAAGCTATGGTTACTGTTGCCACTCGGCTTGAGAAACCTGATCCCTGGGAGAATTTCTCCGTGGGCGCGCAATCATCGCCGGGGATGGTGGTTATGTTTGGTATGACCACCATGTTGGGCGTAGCAATCGTTCTGGTGCAGGAAAGGCGGCTGGGTACTTTTCGTCGGATGCTGGTTGCCCCTATATCGCGAGCCACTATTCTGGCAGGCAAGATGGGCGGCACGCTCCTGCTGGGTCTGCTGCAGACTACCATCCTGATTGTCTTTGCCTGGCTGGTGTTTGATATTGCCTGGGGCAACGATCCTGTGGCGCTGGTCGCTGTGGTTCTCTCCTTTTCCTTGGCTATAGTGTGTATTGGCATCTTCTTCTCGACCCTTGTGCGTACTGAAGATCAGGCAGGCAATCTTATGGTCGCCATCGCCATGGCGATGGCAGCGCTAGGTGGCGCTTGGTGGCCCCTTCTCATCACCCCTAAATTCATGCAGACCTTTGGCCATTTCTTCCCCTCCGCTTGGGCTATGGATGCTTTTCAGGACATCATCGTTCGCGGCGCGTCATTGTCGGATGTAGCGCTTCATGTAAGCATCATGATGGCATTTGCGCTGGTGTTCTTTATCCTGGGAATCTGGCGGCTCAAGTTCGAGTAAGCGCC
>JBDLKB010000153.1:0-3965 GCA_039714055.1 Chloroflexota bacterium | reverse complement strand
CCACGATCCCGGTCGCAAATGCTCCCGCTACGAACGCCTGTGAATTGCGTGACTTACGGATAACGGCATTGATGCGCATGCGCAGAGAGTGCGGCAGATTGAGCGCCATCTCACCAATCTCTCCCCGCCGTGCTTTGAGATAGTCAAGGAAGCTGATCACTGCCAGGACCAGGCAGATCGCCCCCATGATGCCAAAGATCACCTTGCCCAACCCGGCCAAGACTCCTCCCAGCATATCCAACACGTTGTAGAACCCTATCCCTACTGCCATGTATGCCACAAAGACACCCAAGGTAAAGGCGCCACCCACCAGCAGCACTTCTCTCCCTTTTCGCCCGGAGATTGTCAAATAAGAAACAAAGAACACCAGAGTGGCAAAGGCACACGGATTCAGCCCATCCACCAAGCCGGCAAACACAATGGTTGCTGGACCAAAGGCTTTAAACCGCTCAACAATCGATTGGGTTACGCCATTGTTATCGAGATTCGCGTCGTTCCATACCGGTTCAGCACCAGTCTCATAATAACTGAGCAGCAGATCCTCCAGGGTGCGCGCTTCCAGCTCTTCTTCAGGTATATAATCGTCACCAATAAATACCATAGGGGCAGTGAGTCGTTTGTCCTCGGACACACCATAGCGCAACCCCATCCATTCCGCCAATTTCGCATCCTGGCGCACATCGCGTTCGTCTACCACTAGCTGGGGATATTTCGACTTGAGGTAGTTGAGATCACCTTTGACCCGGTCGCAGTCCTGGCAGCCTACCTGGGAGAAATAAAGCAGGTGAATTGCTTCGCCCGTTTCGCTGATTTCAATCTCTACACTTGAAGATGAAGCGAGGTATTCTTCCAAACCTGGCAGAGAGGGATACAACACTCCATTGCGGTCGGTATATTTCTCCACCTGGAATTCAAGTTGGTTCTGGATTTCGTTTCTTCCCACCAGGTGAGTGGTGCCGATAAAGATCGCAGGCACGCCCTGCCGCACTGGATCAACCTTGTACTCTTCCAAGGCAGCAAGGTAGAGCTCATAAGCAACCGGATCGCCGGCATCGATGTATCCGATCTCTAATGCACTGTCGTACTTTTCCACCAACGGTGGCAGGTCATATTCCATGACCTCGTGGCAGAGTGGTCAGGTATCGGAATAGACAAACAGCAGGCGCACCACACCGTCTTGCGGACCTGGGTTACATCCTGCTAACAGTAAAAGTAAAAGGGAAAACCCTAATATAACTCGTCTAGTCATTACTTGTCGCTTTCGTTCTCAATGTGGTAGATGATGTCGTGTCGTTCTGCCCACCAGCGACGCTTGCTATGTTGGTCAAGCTGCCGCGTGGCGCAAAGGCACTATTTTACGTGAATCCCCTCGCCTGCAGTAACGCGTCCGACAGTATAAGCCTGCAACTGTCGATCAGCGCAGCGTTGAATGAACCCAGGAACCTCCTGAGGAGATAATGATACCAGCAGACCTCCAGAGGTTTCAGGGGTGAACAACAGTTTCTGCATGGCAGGCGTGATCCTGGCATCAAAGGAGACGACATGAGCATAGGCCTTCTGGTTGTTTCCCGCTCCGCCGGGGAAGTAACCTTGTTCTGCCAAATCTATCGCGCCAGGAATGAAACGCAGCGCGTCCCAATCGAATTCAAATCGCGCCTTGCTTTGGCTTGCCATTTCCCAACCATGACCCAAAAGGCTGAAACCAGTAACGTCAGTAGCGGCATGGCAATCGCACCCCATCATGGCTTCGGCTGCCGATCGATTTAATCGCATCATGGATTCCACCGCTAGCTCGACGCTTGACTTGGCAGCTCGGTCGGACTTGAGAGCAGTGGTAACTACACCCACTCCTAGCGGTTTGGTTAGCACAAGCTGGTCGCCTACTTGAGCGCCACCTTTTTCCATTATCAGATCCGTATCCACCAGACCAACCACAGCCAGACCATATTTCGGTTCTTTGTCGTCCACCGTGTGACCGCCAGCAATGACCGCATTTGCCTCCAGAACCTTGTCTGCGCCGCCGCGAATGATCTCGCGTGCAATATCCATGGGCAGTGATTTGGGAAAGCAGGCAATATTCAAGGCAAAGACTGCCTTACCACCCATGGCGTAAACGTCGCTCAAAGCGTTGGCAGCGGCAATGGCGCCAAATTGGTATGGATCATCCACAATGGGCGTGATCAGATCAGTGGTGACGATGATGGCTTTATTGTCACCCACACGATATACCGCGGCGTCATCCGGTTGAGCCAACCCGATGAGCAGATCGGGATCATCTATTGAATTGAATATTTCCAACGGACGCATGACCTGCGCCAGGGACGCGGGGTCCCATTTTGCCGCTCAACCAGCAGCAGAGGTCATTGCCGTCAGTCGCACCGGTTCACCCGATTCAGTTTCGGGTACGGCGCATACTTCTTCACTCATAGTGAAATCACCTTATCCGAGACCATCAATGTCTCGGCTATTTCCTTCATGTTTGAAACCTGACCTACAGCAACTCGATCTTGCAAACTAAAATACTCCAGACAAGTACCGCAGGCAAGTAATCGAACGCCTTGCGATCCTAATTTCTCCAGGTCAGCCTGCACCAGCGAGTTCCGCACAACTAGTTTGACCCCTGAATTGAGGAACACGATGGTGTCCGGCACGTGCTCCATGGTGGACAAAGTATAGATGAACTTTTCGATCAGAGCCTCACCCAGTTGGTCGTCTCCTCGTCCCAGCGCCTGGCTGGCGATCAAAAGCGTTGTCTTCCCGGTGGGTGTTTGAGGCATATTGATATCCTAAATCGAATAGTACACTAAACGGGCATCATGATAGCAAATAGCGTTTAGCCGTCAAATTGATCCTTGCAGCGACTGCACAAACCAGGCAGATGCACCTTTTCTTCCTCAAGATGAAAATCAAACTGCGCCCCCAATGTCTGGCGCAGCGATTGCATCATCTCCACCGGAACGCCTTCCACCGCGCCGCAGCGGGTGCAGCTGATATGGAAATGCGGGTCGCTTGCACCCTCCAACTTGAAGCGGCGTTGTCCATCACTATCTTCCATCACATCCACCAGCTGGAATTCGTGCAATAGATCCAGCGTGCGGTAAACGGTTGAGCGGTCTGCTGCCGCATCACGTACCCTGACCTTTTGCAGAATAGTCTCTGCGGTAGCGAATCTATCTATGTCATGCATGGTGAAAAGTATCGCTTCCCGCTGTGGAGTGAGACGAAAGCCGCGCTCTTTGAGTTTGGTAATAAAGAACTGTTCACAAGACATGAGGCACCTATTGTGTGATTAATTCTGACTTTCGTCGACGCCGCAAGAGACCGCGCTGAGGAGCGAACAAGAACGAAAGAATAAAGATAAAGGTGGCTGTGAGCACAATGGCGGGGCCGGAAGCTATACCCCAATAATATGATATGTAGAGACCAACCACACCTGATGCCGCACCCAGGACCGCAGCCAATATCATCATTGCCGGAAGTTTGCGCACCAACAGATATGCTGAAGCTGCCGGCGTCACCAGCATGGCAACCATCAAGGCCACCCCCACTGTCTGTAATGACACCACGATGGCAACAGCGATCAGCACCAGCAGCAGATTGTCCAGCAGGCGGGTGGGAAGCCGCAGCGTAGCTGCCAGAATGGGATCAAAAGAAAGAACCAGGAACTCTTTGTAAAGCACCACCACCGTGATAAGCAGCAGCCCGGTAAAGATGGCAGTGAGCCACAAACTGCCTGCATCCACTCCCAACACATCACCAAAGAGAAAGTGGGTCAGGTCCACAGCGAAATTACGCGCGGAAGAGATAATGGCAATGCCCAAAGCAAACATAGAGGCAAAGATGATGCCGATGGCGGTATCTTCCTTAAGTTGGGTGCGGCGGCTGATGACACCGATACCAAGTGCGCTAATAACCGCGGTGATCAATGCCCACCAGAATAGTGCCCCACGTGAGCCGCCGCCTAC
>JBDLKB010000152.1:0-3973 GCA_039714055.1 Chloroflexota bacterium | reverse complement strand
ACGCACGGGAGGGAACACCCGACCCAGTACTGCAATTCCTTCTTCTGCTAGACTCTGAGCCACGGCTTCCTCAATCACTGCCTCTGCTGCAAGTTGCTCCCCCTTCATTATGAGTCGTTTATTCGCCAACATTTCTTCTAGAGGGGCGGCAATTGTCTTCGCCTCCGCAGCATCGTTATTGGAATAGACCATCTCGATGTGATCAGTCAGCATTTTTATGGTGTCGATTTTCTGCAGCAATCCGAGGGCTATTCGCTGCTGGTCATCCGGTTCCATAAATGCATGAGCCGGAGCTGAAGCGTAAAGAAGCTTATCTGTCAGTTGTTTTATTTCCCATTCAATGTGGTCAAACGTACGACCTCTGATGGCTTGCTGATACAAGAAGGACTCGGACTTGACATCTGGCCACTCGTAACTGAGGGTCAGCAAGAGGAGAATAAGGCAGATAACCAGCGAGTATCGGGAAAAGATGCGATCCAGTGCTTTGTCTACTATCTTTGCCATATGGTCCCGAAACTCCATGCGGCGGATGATAACGTCCCCTCCACTAGGTGTCAATTGCTTTGCCTCGATGTCCATGGCAAGTATAATGCTCTGGATAGCCAAGCAATTAGATGCAATGCGATATCTCATCACCGGTGGTGCAGGCTTTATAGGACACGCGCTTTCCAATAGATTGGTTCGCGACGGTCACACGGTATATGTAATCGATAATCAGAGTTCTGGCGATCGCAGCCGGCTTGACTCGCAAGTGATTTTTACCCACGGTGACATTAACGACGTTCCTGCGATGTGGTCTCTATTGCAGAATGTAGATTGCGTTTTTCACCTAGCAGCACGAGTTTCTGTTCCTCAATCTGTTCTTTATCCTCGCACTTATGCCGAAGTGAATGTGTTAGGTACTGCGAGCGTGATGGAAGCGATGCGCGATGCTGGGGTAAAGAGAGTGGTTCATGCCTCCTCTGGAGCCGTATATGGCGAGCAGAGTATGGGCAGAGTCACCGAGTCGATGACTCCGCGACCCGATTCCCCTTATGCTGTCAGTAAACTAGCGGCAGAGTACTATGTACGGAACCTGGGAAATGTGTGGGGATTAGAGTCGGTCATACTTCGCATCTTTAACACCTATGGACCGGGCCAACCGCTACCTGCTTCCCATTGGCCTGTGGTCTCGAGATTCCTGAGCCAGGCAATCAAAGGGGGTTCGTTGGTGATCTTTGGTGATGGAGAGCAGATCAGAGACTATGTCTATATCGATGATGTTGTGGAAGCATTGATCGCGGCATCACAAGCTCCAGATGCAGATCAACTTACCATCAATATTGGAAGTGGGACTGGAACCAGTGTCAAAGAGCTTGCATCTCTGGTGGGAAAAGCCACCAACAAGGAACCACATGTGCTGATGAATCCTCGCGAATCAGGTGGAGTATCTCAACTCACTGCTGATATTTCACTGGCTTCCAAGGTGCTCAACTACCATCCTTCAATGACATTGCTCGATGGCCTAAGTGCTACTATCTCACGCGATCCGCGATTTCAATAAATTGTGATCCTCAAGTAAAGATCGCTCGAATGTCAGGCATCAAAGCGAACCTACCTCAGCACAACCGGCGCAAAGGTCTAGCAATGGCGGTGCTGGCGGTGTTGATGTTCTCCTCAAGTGCGGTACTGGTGCGACTTTCAGCACCGATTGATCCTCTAACCGTCACTTTCGCTCGTCTTTTCCTTGGTTCGATCATTGTGATGCTGATGAGTCGGGTGTTCACTGGCGGATTTACTCCACCATCGAGGCAGGAAATACCTCGATTCTTGCTGATTGGTCTATGCGCGGCAGCGCATTTCGTTCTCTACATTGTATCGCTCTCCTACACCTCTATTGCCCACAATTTATCCCTCATTTACACTGCCCCGATCTGGGTCACCATATTCTCTCGAATGTTTCTCAAAGAACCTTTTCCTGCTCGCAAATGGCCCGCAATCCTCTTGACGGTAACTGGTATCGCGATAATGGCGGGATTCGATCCTCAAATGGATCGTGAGATGTTGTTCGGTGACATACTCGCATTGGGTTCTGGGATCACGCTTGCTCTATATTCAATCGCGGGAAGGTCAACCTTGAAATCGGTGCCAGTATTGACCTATGCCGCCACCATCTACGGTCTGGCTGCCATTTTTACCGCCATACCGGGGATCGCAGCCTTTGACCTTGATGCGGTCAATTGGTCGAATCTGGCTGCCGTAGTTGGAGCTGCTTTTCTCTCCCTCGGATTTGGTCACACCTTGTTCAATGCTTCCTTGAGTCTATTGCATCCAACCATAGTCAACGTGGTTGCTACTCAAGAGGTCACTGCGGGGGTGATTATGGGAGCTATCGTTCTTAGCGAGATACCCCCTGCCAGCACCATCGCTGGAGCGGTGATAGCGCTTATTGGTGTTATCTGGACCTTGACCGTCAAGAGTTCCGAAAAATGAAAGGTGCTGCTTTGCGAAGCGATTTTCTCACAGGTATAATCATTGCGATTTCATCTACCCTGGGAATACGGCTGAGGATATACTCACAAGCTGATAGGGGAAATTCATCGTAATGAGACTTGAGATATCGGCTTTTAGCGAACTGATGCCGTTACTACTCCCCACTCGGGCGGGTGGATATGTCATTGTCGTACTCTATGTCATTGCGATTGCCCTCTTCCTGCGTTCGCATCTCCCGGAGTGGCGGTCGATCGCCACTGGAAGCAAGCTAGTTGGCTGGCTTGTTCTTTTGGCTTTCGGCGCATTGCTCAGTGGTGTTGCCCTCGTATATACCTCTGAGCCTGGCATCATTCGATCCACGCTGCAATCACATATTCTGCGCGTACCTGGCACTCCGTTATTGGGTGCAGTCGCCATCATGATAGTTGGAAGCTGGCTCGGTATGTGGCCTGCGGTGTTTGTTGGACTCGCCAGCGGTCTGGTTCAATCATTGTTTGTTACTGGTCGCGGAATCCAGATCGCTGAGGTTACCCTTGTCGCTGCACTGGCGACATACTTTCTGCGACAGAGATTTGGTGGTATTACCTATACTATTCTTCGGCACCCACTGGTTGCCGGTCTTTTTGCTGGTGTGAGTTCAATCCTACTTACATACCCTGCAGTTCTGGCATCCATCGACCGTTTGGGCTCGATGTCATTGTTAGCTACTAGCGCTAACGCTTGGACCTTGACCCAAGCCATCATCTTGCCAACCTTGCTTCAATGGTTCCTCGCCGGAACAACACTCTGGTTAGCTGCCTTTGCAATTGATGCGCTCCGACCACCGAGCACACCTCGGGCAGTACCTGCCTATGCTCGATCATTGACGCAGCGGTTTCTCTTCTATCTTGTACCTGCACTCCTGGTGGTTATGGCATTGTTGCTTTTCGTGGTCACTCGCATCGCTATTCGATCAGCAACTGACCTGGTGCTGCAGCAGATGGCGCATGATGCTCGAGTTGCTTCAGAGATGGTGCCTGATGTCACTGTAATCAGCTCTAATGTCCTGGATCGATTCGCTGATGAACGGAGAGCAGCTAGTCTAGGCTTGGAAACCACAACCAATCTATCATCCGATCTTGAATCACAGCTGCGCAGCTCCAATCACTTCAGGCAGCTTGTGCTCGTGAACAAAGAAGGCACTGTGTTACAGGCTTCGCCCTCCATCGACGAAGAGCAGTTTCCTTTGTCGGAGGTAGAAGCGCTTGCGGCACAAGCAGCAGCTCGTTTAGGGCAGCCAAGAACAGTGCGTGCCTGGCTTGCCGATCAGCGCATCCCCGTGCATACCCACATTGAACCTCTGCTTGACGAACAAGGTCAGCCCATCGGCGCCCTGATGGGTCGGGTGGATCTCAGCGTTCTATTGCAGCCCAGCGTCAGTAGTTTGCAGGGAACAGTAGGCGCTGGTGATGGCTTTATTGTCGACGAGGAATGGACCATCATCGCACACAGGCGTCAGGAC
>JBDLKB010000151.1:0-3977 GCA_039714055.1 Chloroflexota bacterium | reverse complement strand
AACGCAATCGCACCGTTGTTATGGTACCGATTCGACTTGCATAAGGTTTGTGGTTCCTGGTAGGTTTGGAGATAGGCCAGCTGTCATCACGACCCTATCTCCTGACTCGACAAAGCCTGAGCTCTTTGCTACCTCAAGTGCGGCAGATAGTATCTCATCAGTTCGATCCAACTTTTCGCCGATAACAGGCCAAACACCACGCACAAGCAATAGTTGACGTTGTACCCTAACATGAGGTGTTACTGCCACAATCGGGCAGGGCGGTTCGTAACGCGCTACTGCCTTTGCTGTTCCACCCGAAGTTGTCGCACTGATTATTGCTTTTGCATCGAGGTCAATTGCTGTTAGACAAGTGGCATGGCTTACCGCATCAGTTACTGATAGAGATGCAGGACTCGGGTCGTGCCTAGGACGCCATCTTTCAGCGCTTACTTTTTCGACCTCATTAGCGATACGTACAATTGTCTTGACAGTCTTGACTGGATATAGTCCGGCCGCTGTTTCTCCCGAAAGCATGATCGCATCAGTCCCGTCCAAGATTGCATTTGCCACGTCGGATGCTTCCGCACGAGTAGGTCGTGGGTGGCGGATCATTGAATCCAGCATCTGAGTAGCAGTAATTACCGGTATCCCTTTGTTATTGCATAGGCGAATGATACGTTTCTGAATCATGGGCACACGTTCGGTAGCCGTTTCTATTCCCAAGTCACCGCGAGCCACCATGATAGCGTCAGTCTCCTTAACTATATTCTCTATATCCGCTACTGCTTCAGGCTTTTCGATTTTCGCTATGACTAAAGGCAAAGGCATCGATCTACCTGCGCTACCTTCGTGTAGTGCACTCATACGACCTCGAAGCTCTACCACGTCTTGTGAGGAGCGTACAAATGATAGGGCAATCCAATCAACATCTGCCTCTAGGGCAAAAGCGAGATCGGAGAGATCCTTATCAGTTAGACACGGTATTTGAAGTGGGGCATCAGGTAGATTCAAACCCTTCTTTGAGAGTAAAGTTCCTTCAGTCACTACTTGACAACGGATAGCATCCTCTACGGTTTCAATCACCTTCAGCTCTAATAGTCCATCATCGATTAGTATCTGCTCACCACCGCTTAACATAGTTGGTAGCTCTGTAGACTGAATAGGGATGACCTTTAGATCGTTGTTTCCTCTATGTCGCTCTGCATCAGGAGTGAGAATGACATCTTCACCCTGGTCTAATTGAACACCTCCAGCAGGCAGGGTCCCAACACGAAGCTTTGGACCCTGCAAATCAGCCATTATTGCGAGCGGATGGTTGAGCTCCTTTGACACTTGGCGCAGGTTTCGGATGTTCTCATCATGAAAGTCATGATCACCATGTGACAAGTTCAAGCGGGCAACATCCATTCCTGCTATCATCAAAGAACGAAGGACCGCAGGATTCTGACTGCTAGGGCCAATGGTACACACAACCTTGGTTCGAATCATTCTCATTGGTCTTTACTGCTTGTATTACATTACGATTACAATTCGAGTATCGCCTCGATCCCATCTATCATTTGACGGTAGTCAGATATAGTTGCCTTTAAACGCGCTATTTGTTTAGGGCTTGATAGACGTACGTGACCTACAGCTCGATCTACTAGTTCGGTGGTAGTCAGAGTATCAGTTTTGACCAATATCACAGGCACGCACCGATCAGCAGCGGCGCTCAATACGCGCACTGCTGGTCTCAAGTTACCAGTCAGTATCAGGCACTTGGTAGAAGTCCTAAGCGCGGCAAGAATAACATCTGATCTATCGCCACCTGTGATTACAGCCTTGTTTGATTTACCCTGGAAGAATCTGAGAGCCGCATCACCGGTCATAGCACCAAGTGCAACCGTTTCCACTAACTCATCCAGCTTGTCTTCAGCGCACAGTACTTCTCCTCCGAGTTCTTCAGCTAATTCGCCTACCGTAATTGATCGTAGGACACGATCACGAGGAAATACACCGATCAATGGTACCGATATACGTTCACAGTAGGGTTGAAGTTCCTCCTGTACTGTATCAAGCAGACGCGACGGCACGCCATTTACTACTACTCCGACCAAACGGTCTTTAAAAAGCCGCTTAGAGATCATTATACTATCAGGATCCAAATCCCGTCTATAACCAATCACAGCCAGGACTGAGGCATTAATCTTCTCAGCAATCTCAGGAGCAGACAGTCCCAGCGATATGCCATCGAAGGTGCGCGCAAGCCCCTCCATGATCACCAACTCTTGGCCTTTTCTGACAATTTCCAGAGATGCCGCGATTTTATCGAGTAACCCTTCCACAGGACCACTTAGCGGAAGGTTGCGGGTTGCCTCAGTCAGCAATACAGGTGAAGACAGATCCCAGGGTAGATCTATACCTAGAGTGCTCCAAGCGACATAAGCGTCTTCATCGATGAACTGATCGCCGAATCGCATTAGGGAAGCGCCAACAGGTTTCTGGTACCTTACATTGTATCCCTTTTCGCGTAGACCTAATGCCAACGCCAACGAAACGGCGCTTTTTCCGGTGTATGAACCGGTGGATACCACATACAAAATCTTGCTCATTGTTCCATCCTTTTCAACATATTTGGCAATCTACTTCATTCCGCTGCGATAACTATTCGTGCATCTACAGCCATTACACCTTGACCTTCTGGATACACAAACAGAGGATTTATATCCAGCTCAACTATCTCCGGAAAATCCACCACCATTTGTGAAATCCGGAGTAAACAGTCAACCATCGCATCCATGTCGGACGCTTTCTCACCACGAACTCCCTCGAGCAGGGGGTACGAGCGTAGCTCAGTGATCATACTTCTCGCGTGTTTTTCCGAGAGTGGAGTGATGCCAAACTGTACATCCTTGATCACCTCAACATAGATACCACCAATCCCGAACATCACCATGTGACCAAAGGTCGGATCTTCTGATACACCAATTATGGTTTCCCTACCTGGCGTCACCATTTCCTGTACTGCTACGCCCCAAATGTCCGCATCAGGTGAGTAGCGGCGCGCACGAAGCATGATCTCTTGATAAGCATTCAACGCTTCTTGTTCGCTGGATATACCTACAATTACACCGCCCATGTCTGATTTGTGAAGAATGTCGGGAGAAATGATCTTCATAACAAGCGGAAAACCAATTTCCTCAGCACTCTCTGCTACCTGTTTGGGGTTCGATGCAAGCTTAGCTTTGGGTAGAGGTATACCATATGCCGCAACAATCTCGCGTGCCTCCATTTCATTAAGTTTCAATCGACCTGCTGTTCGACAACGCTCTAGCGTTTTTCTTGCCGGTGATGTATCTACTTCAATGAAGGTGGGTTTGTCGACAGGCGTTTCCATCCATAGCTTTTGGTCGATCATACCTTTAAGCGCTTTAGCTGCATTCTCAGGAAAATCGTAGAAAGGTACACAGCCAGCAGCTAGTACCTTGTTGCCAGCAGCCACTTCCTTACCTCCCATAAAACAGGCCAGTATTGGTTTGTTTGACAATCCTGCTACTTTCACTACACCTTGGGCAATTTCCTTGATGTCGGTCATTGCTTGTGGCGTAAGAAGGAATATCACTGCATCAACGTTAGTGTCCTTTACTGCTGCTTCAAGAGCCGGCTGATATCTATCGGAACGAGCATCCCCAAGTACGTCTATTGGATTATGGTGATTTGCCGCAGGAGGTAACACTTCCATCAAAAATTCTACAGTTTCAAGTTCAAGCTGGGCAAGCTCAATGCCCATTTTCTCGCATGCATCCGTCGCCATAATGCCGGGTCCACCCGCATTGGTAATGATCGCGACGCGGTTGCCATCTGGTAATGGTTGATATGCCAGGGCAGTGGAAAGTGCAAACAAGTCGCCAACAGATTCCGCCCGAATCACTCCAGCTTGCTGGAATGCTGTATCGTAAGCCGTATCTGAGCCAGCCAGCGTTCCTGTATGTGATGAAACCGCTCTTGATCCTGCG